>CADBTF010000203.1 GCA_902797485.1 uncultured Ruminococcus sp.
ACATTCATATTTCATTCTCCCTTCAAAAAGTCTTTTCACCAATAGCCGGAAAACCCCATTTTGTTGCATCAAAACGTGCAACTTTTCTAAAAAACTTCTCGATTTGTTTACGCTTTATTCATGTTTTCACTCAAAACAGTGTCTCCGCTCCCGCCAGTCGCAGCACTCCGTTTTTTTGCGTTCGTTCCAAATGCACAGCCCCCGAAAAAGCATATCTCCGAAGGGGTGCGGGGGCGACCGGAAAGCCCCCGCAATGGTGCGTGAGCCGGTCTTTCCAACCAAACCAAAGCCACGAGCGTACACCGATCCCTTCACCATTCACTATCCACTTTTTCTCCCAACCTATTGAAAAATCAAACAAGATATGTTATAATAAGCTTGTACAAAAAAATCCCAACCTCAGCACCCAGCCGAGATCGGGAGAATATTATTTGGAGGTTATTCAAAATGGGAATGTTTGACAAGCTCATTGCCAATCTTAAGGCAAGCAAAAAAACTATCGTGTTCACCGAGGGTACCGACGAGCGTATCCTCTCCGCAGCCGACAGGCTCCTCCGTGAGGAGCTTATGGGCGTTATCCTCTGCGGCAAGCCAGACGAGGTAAAAGCCGCCGCAGATAAGGGCGGCTTCGAGATCGGCGGCGCCCAGATCCTCGACCCCGAGACCTACCCCGAAATGGAAGCCCTCGTCTCTCAGATGTTCGAGCTCCGCAAGGGCAAAATGACCGAGGACGAGTGCCGCTCCTTCCTCAAAAAGAGCAATTACTTCGGCACCATGCTGGTCAAGGCCGGCAAAGCAGATGCCCTCCTGGGCGGCGCTACCTACTCCACCGCCGATACCGTCCGCCCCGCTCTCCAGATCATCAAGACCAAAAAGGGCTCTAACCTCGTAAGCTCCTCCTTCATCATGTTCAGAGAGAAGGACGGCAAGGAGGAAACTATCGCTATGGGCGACTGCGCTATCAACCTCTCCTATACCGATACCGTCGATAAGGAAGGCAACGTTACCCTCACCGCCGCAAGAAAGCTCGGCGAGGTAGCCGTTGAGACCGCCAGAACAGCCGCCTTCTTCGGCATCGACCCCAAGGTCGCCGTTTTAAGCTTCTCTACCTATGGCTCCGGTAAGGGCGGCACAGTCCAGCTCAGCCACGACGCCGTCATCGAAGCCAAGAATATCGACCCGTCCCTCACTATCGACGGCGAATTCCAGTTCGACGCAGCCGTTTCCCCCGAGGTCGCTAAGACCAAGTGCCCCGACAGCAAGGTAGCAGGCCAGGCCAATACCTTCATCTTCCCCCTCATCGAGGCCGGCAATATCGGCTATAAGATCGCCCAGCGTCTCGGCGGCTTCGAAGCCTACGGCCCCATTCTCCAGGGCCTCAATGCCCCTATCAACGACCTCTCCCGCGGCTGCAATGCCGAGGAGGTCTATAAAATGGCTATCATCACCGCAGGCATGGCCTGAGCTCCGCCAAAGTAAGGTATAAAAAAATTAAGACACTTCTGCACTGATGCCGCGCAGAAGTGTCTTTTTAATTGTTTTCTTATTTCTCAAAGTATCTCCACATATCATCGTGTATCGCATCAGCCGCCCGTGCGATCTCCTTTATGCGGTCGTCTGATGCCCAGCTGGTGAATATTATCAGCACATAAGGGTGCTCCGCACATACTATCGTCGTGTCATGATTGCAGTTCGCTGTCCAGCCGCACTTGGAGTATACCCTGTATTTCTCTCCAAGCTCCTCCCTCACCAGTGAGGAACAGGTGCTCGCCATGCTGCTGCGCATAAAGCTGCCGTATCTTCCGGTGCTGAAATAGTCGTACATCTTCAGCCATTCCTTGCAGGAATCAGCTGCGCATACATACCCCCACCTGTTGTAGTAGCTCATGGAGGTCCTGCACCCAAGAGACGCTATGAACCGGTTGTACCCGCTTATGCCGAATTCCCTCTGTAACATATAAAGCCCTATGTTGTCACTGTAATCAAAGATCGTCTGGAAGATCTCCCTGTTGGTCATCACCGTTCCGTAACGGTAGGTCTGTATGATACCCGAACCGGAGCAGTAGTCCTGCGCAGTGTAGGTCATGGTGGTGTCCATGGTGGGGTAGCCGTCCTCCATCTCATGCAGGGCGTAAAGCATAAAGGGCATCTTTACCGTGCTGGCAGTCGGCAGATAGGTCTTGCCGTTGCTGGCTAAAAGCGTGCCGCTGTGCATATCCAGCATCGCAAAGGATACCGTCCCGTTCGGCTGCGTCAGCGCCGAGTAAAGCCTGTTCGCCATAGCCGCAGGAACACTGTAGCCGTGAGCGTTGCTTATGGTCAGCGCCCTGCTGTTGCTGTAGCTGTCCAGCAGGCCGTTAAGATCCTGCTTCTCAAATACCCTCACCTTTACCCCCGCCGGGTACTTGCTCTTGACAGTGGTGCTGCCGTTCGTGGCTATAGCCTTGACCTTCAGCTTGCAGCCCCTGTCCTTAGGCAGCGTGTCGATAGTCATGCTCAGCACACTGCTCCCCACAGTCTTTACAGTCACCGGGTCATTTCCGTTAGAGTCAGTGTAATAGATCTCGTAGCCGTCTGCATTTGCCGCCGGGTCCCAGGTCAGATAAGCCGTGTCGTAAAGCGCCTTCGCCTGAATGTTCTGTACCACCCTGCAAGCCGCCGCAGCCTTGAATTCCGTAGCCTTGCCCTGTAAGACCGCACTGCTGCCGACTATAGCCTTGTTCGCCTGAACAGTGTAGGTGTCCTTCTGACCGGCTGTCCTGTCCTTAACAGTAAAGCTTGTGCTCTTGACAGTTCCCACAGTCACATATCTCCTGCTGCTCGCAGACCACCTCTTTACCTCATATTCAGTGGCCCCCGCCACCGCATTCCATGAGAGCGTGTAGCCTGTCTCGTCAGCGTTCGTCTCCTTTATGCCTGTGACCTCTCCCGGTTCCGTGGCAGCACTTACAGTGCTCCAGTCACCGTATACCCTCTTGCCGTTGTCATTGTAAAATGCCCTGAGCCTGATCTCGCAGCTTGCTCCCGACTTAAAAAGCCCGCTTGAGATCTTGCAGCTCGTAGAATACTTTCCCGGCTCAGTAACGCTCACCCAGGCGTTTTTTTCGTTGTCAAAATATTCCATCTCATAGCCGTCCGCCCCGGATACCTTGTTCCACTTCACCATGAAGCTGCTGCTGTCCGCCTGAGTGCAGGTCAGCCCCGCAGGAGCTTTCAGCAGCGGCGGCAGTATCTTGAAGGTCACAGTCCTCTCACCGTAAAACCTGCCAAGGCCGGTAACAGTGTAGGTGCCGGTGCCTATCTTTACATTCGCCCCGTAG
>CADBTF010000204.1 GCA_902797485.1 uncultured Ruminococcus sp.
CTGGGCGCAGTGGCGTGCAGGCGACGGTGAGCCGGTGGGCCAGTACCCGCAGCCCACTGAGGGCCTTACCTTTGGCATGAGCAATATAGTAACTGATGACTACACCCATGTTGTTGACCCGTCCAACGAAAATGCAGTAGCTAAGCTTATGTATACCGCCGCTTCTGCTGCCTGCGCAGATCTGGCCTTTGGGCAGGAGGAAGGAGAGATACCAACCGGCACGGTAAAATTAAGCATACCGGCGCTGAAAGATGAGCAGGGACATTTCTGTCAGATACTTGCAGAGGCCTGTGCAAGCTATAATATCAATGAGGGCGAAATAGCAATGTATATCGACCCCACTGAATACAAGCCTCTCTGGACACAGTGGCGGTCAGCCGAAGGGCAGCCGGTGGGCCAGTATCCTGCCTCCGATAAGGAACTGGAGTTCGGCATCAGCGAATTCACTCCCGACTATGCTGCTAATGCGGTAAAGGAAGGAACAGTCATGTATATGACCGGCTTTGACGGCGTGACCACAGAGCTTAACCACAGCGAGCTTGAGAGTGATAAGACAGTGATCGCAAATATTATCAGCAGTATCGACAACGCAGCAAGAGTTGCCGCTGATGACAGCACACCCCAGCTTTACGGGCCGGGCTTTGCAGTGAAATTCTCCGACGAAGCGACCGGCAAGGCATATACAGTTCAGAGCTCTGACCGCAGCTATGCTTCACTTATCGTAAACGGAGAATACATTGAGCCGCAAAGCGATGATCTTAAAGCCTGGTTCGACAAGCTGTATTATGAAAAGGCAAGCGCTGCCTGGGCATTCATCACCGACAAAGACACCGGCAGCATCAACGGCTATGGCATGGACGATGATTCATACGCCAAGGCTCAGGACTGGTACAGCAGCTTTACAAAGTCCGGCATTTCACCGGTCACCGCCGGGAACTGGACCGAGAAGCCTGACGCCGAACTGAACGGTATACGTTTCAGATACAACGGGAATGAGCTCATCACCATCTCCACCACAAAATTTGAAGAAGCAAATCTTCAGATCAACGGCAGCTACTATCTGGTTGAGGACACCACGATCATCGACTTGATAAACGCACTCGGCTGAGCTGAGATCTTCAAACTGAAAGAGGACACATCAAGTGTCCTCTTTTTTGTACATATATATCATAGCGGTTCGATATATACTACCTCTCTCGGGTTAAAGAGCCTTGGTATCATGCCGCCGGTATTGGCAAGCCCCTTTGAGATCACCATATTGCCATGCACTCCGGCGGTATATTTAGGCAGCAGGCCCTGACCGGGAGCGAACACTCCCCTGCCGAAAAGCCTGATCTGCCCTCCGTGAGCATGGCCTGACAGTATCAGGTCAAGGGGCAGCTGCTTCAGATACCTGTCTCTGTACTCCGGGTGATGTGAGAGCAGTATCTTATAACCCTGCTGCTCACAGTATTCATTCAGCCAGGCTGTATTGGGTTCAGTAGTGTCAGGTCTGTCGCCATAGCTCCAATCGGGGTAGCGCTCCGCTTTACCCTCACGAAAGCTTTGGTAGGCAGTAAATCCGGCAGAGCTAAGCCCGCCGATGATAAGGCCGTTATAGCTGCACCAGCTGTTTTCCAATACTGCAGCACCGGTCTCAGCCATTACCGCTATATCATCATCGCAGAGCCTCCACTCATGGTTCCCCATAGACATAAAGGTGGGGGCTATCTGAGCGCAGGCTTTCAGGAAAGGCAGCACATACCCGGTCTGCTGCAAAACGAGCTTATCCGGCTGCGGCACTGCTCTATGGACAAGGTCTCCGGCGATACATATTATCTCCGGCTTATGCTTTTTCAGTGAATCTGTTATCCACCCGAAGGGTCTGTCGTGGAGGTCTGCTATCAGAGCTATTTTCACAGGGGTCTTATATTTATAGATCGTATCCTTCATAATCGTCTCCTTTTTTCCATTATATCACAGTTTATGGAAAAATGCTACCCCTGACATAAAAATGTTTGTTGCATTTTTTCTGTTGACTTTTAGGCCGGAATGGTGTAGAATAAATATAGTTTTTTTCGGGGGGTGTCCGGGTGAAGGCTTTGGCGGCTATGAGCGGAGGAGTGGATTCGAGCGTTTGTGCAAGGCTGCTCCTGGATATGGGTTATGAGGTAGTTGGAGCGTATGGGCGGCTATTAGCCGCCCATACCACCGACCTTGAAGATTCCCGCCGCATCTGCCGCACCCTCGGCATAGAGCACCGCACCGCCGAGCTGATACCGCAGTTTGAGCAGTTGGTCATAGCCCCATTCATAGAAGCCTACGAAAAGGGCCAAACACCTAACCCCTGCATAGAATGCAACAAGAAGATCAAATTCGGCCTGCTGCTGGAGCTGGCTCAGGAGCTCGGCTGCGATAAGCTCGCAACCGGCCACTATGCCCGCATCTGCTATGATGAATGCTCAGGCCGCTGGCTGCTGAAAAAAGCTCTGCACCCGGAAAAGGACCAGAGCTATGTGCTATATACCCTTTCCCAGTACCAGCTGGAGCATACGCTGTTCCCGCTGGGAGAGCTCACAAAGGAGCAGGTCCGTGCAATTGCCGAAAAAGAAGGCTTTGTCAATGCACGCAAGCATGACAGTCAGGATATTTGCTTCGTGCCTGACGGCGATTACGCCAAGGTCATCAAGGAGTATTCAGGCAAGGTCTCCCCTGCCGGCTGCTTTGTCGATATTAACGGCAATAAGCTCGGTATCCACAAGGGTATAATCAACTATACTGTCGGTCAGCGCAAAGGGCTGGGAATATCCCTCGGAGAAAGAGCCTACGTCTGCGGTATCGACCCGAAGGCTAATACCGTCACACTCGGCAGGAACAGCGACCTCTTTTCTTCAAAGCTGAGAATCAGCAGCATTAATCTGATCTCACTTGACAAAATAGGATCCCCCCTAAGAGCAAAGGTCAAGATCAGATACAGCCACCGTGAACAGCCCGCTGAGATCATACAGCTTGATGATGACCTTATCGAGATCAATTTCGACGAGCCTCAAAGAGCCGTTACTCCCGGACAGTCAGCTGTCATCTATGACGGAGACACAGTAGTCGGCGGAGGATATATCCTCCCTGACACCTGATTTATACAGTACATTTTTATGGACACATAAATTTAAAGGAGATTATTATGAAAAAGAAAAATCTGCTCGCAGCCTGCGTATCATTGATGCTTTGCACAGCTGTTCTCTCAAGCTGCGGAAACAAGATCGAGGACGCCCCTAAGCTTTCTGCCACCGGCACTTCCGCCGAGAACTCAGAGGTCATTGCTGAATCTGCTGCCGGGACAGAGGCCGCAGTTACCACTGCTGCGGAAACCACCACTACAGCTGAGACCACCACCACTACAGCAAACACAGCCGTAACTATCCCGGAGGAGGACGTGTTCCCTACCACCGGCGAATGGGCTGATAATAATATCGTTATCGCTGACCGCTATGAGGGCGACAAGATAAGGGCCCTCCTCTCCTTCTACTGCACCGATTCTATCGGGCAGCGCTATGCCGAAATGATAAACGAGTATAAGAAAATGGTCGGTGATGACGTTAATGTTTATAACATGAGTATACCCCTTGCCTCACAGTTTTATATGCCCCCCAATATGGCTGACGTTTTTGACGACCAGTCCTACGCTATCAAGAATATCGGGAATTATCTTGAAAATGTAAAGAACATAGACCTGATCGATACTATGTCCGCCCACCTGAATGAGTATATCTACTCCCGCACCGACCACCACTGGGCACCCCTCGGAGCCTACTACGCTGCTCAGAAATTCTGCGAGGAAGCAGGCGTTGATTTTGTCAGCGACCTTTCCACCTATGAGAAATGCGTCAAGGAAAATTTCTGCGGCACCATGTACAGCTTCACTTACGTTCCGGAGCTGGCTGCTCACCCGGACACCTTCACCTACTACAAGCCCGGCAATGAGTACACCACCACCTACTACGACGCCTATTTCAGCAACGGCACCGAAGGTGACCTGTTCTATGACTGGGTCGAGGGCGTGGGCTGCTACTCGGTATTCATGGGCGGCGACCAGCCTTTTACCGAGATAAAGACCGATGTTGACAACGGCCGATGCCTCGTTCTCATCAAGGACAGCTATGGCAATGCGCTTGTCCCATTCTTCGTAGGCAGCTTTGAGAAGATATATGTGGTCGATTTCAGATTTGCAGAAACAGGTCTGGAGGATTTCTTCAAAAAGGTCGGCGCTACTGATATACTCTTTGGTATGTCCGTCTCCAGCGGATATACTCCCATGCAGATCGACAGCATGGAAAACATTATGCACTGATCCGACAAAAAGCATTATAAAAAAAGCTGAACGTTACGGTGTTCAGCTTTTTGTTTTATATGTTCATTCACAGAGCCTGCTGCATCATCATCTTGCTGTTCTGATCTGCTGACCGTCAAATTATTATCCGGATCAAAAAGCACTCAGACAGCGGCGGTGAAATGCTGCCATAATTATATCTCAATCATAGTCACCGTATGGATCAAAGTCATATTCCAGCTCACCTGTCTTTGCATCTATTTGAATATACTTTACAAGGCGGCCGTCTGTGAGGTGACTATAGCTTGATTATTCCATGCGGAGCAGTTCCCTCTGAACTATCAGTTGAACCCGATGTTATTACAGACGAGGCATAGCTTTCACTTACAGAACTGTCTGTTCGTTCCGGAATGTCTTGATTTTCCGCACATAAAGTCAGAATGATTGAGAATGCAAGAACTGCGTATAATACGTTTTTCATTCATATATCCCAAAACCAACAATAAATATCAGAGCGAATATCATATTATACTTGGCTCGCTGTTTTCGCAAGCCTCTTTATCGTGTTTGTCGAAATCGAAATGATCGCTTTTCAACTCCGAAAACGTGCTTGGCTTTTTGAACGTATCGGTCATCACCCTATCTCATCGGCCTTGGTATAGATGTAATCAAAAATGTTCACCTCATCATACTTAGCAAAGGCCAGCTCCGAAAATTCGCATCCCGAGGTGTTGTATTCTTTCGGATCGGTATGAAACACCGCAAAATCGTCCTTGTATTCCTTACCGCTTCCGTAAAACTCCGGCCCGGCGTTCAGTGTTGCCATTACCTCCATGCCCTCCTTCAGCTCGCCGTCGGTGTAGTAGGCCGGCACATCACAAAGGGTCTTGCCGTCGGTCAGCAGAACAGCGGCTCGGTCATCGGAGAGGGACTTTATTGTGCCGAAGAAGCTGATCTTGTTCTGATTTGTGATCTGTGAATATTTGATATCAGTATAGTCATCAATGTCGATCGTTGCCAAAGGCTCTGATATGAGCCAGCCGTCAGAGAAGACATAACCTGCAAAACTGATCGGTATGTCCTCGGGGATATTGCCCTTATAAATACTTGGAAGAGAATTGACATCAAATGACAGTGTGTGCTTACAGCTCTTTAAAGTATAAATACTCCCGTTTACTCTTTCAGCTTTGAACAGCTCGTTTTCATCTATTTTATCTGTTACGTCAGAAAATTCGTCAATGGGTTCGCCGTTGTTTCCGACAACATCGCAGCTGAATGCTTCTGTAATATCTTCGTTGACTTCAAGTACACCTGTGACCCTTTCACCGAGCTTATTGTTTATTATCATAACAGAAATACAGTCTGATGTATGTATCAGCGGATATTTTTCCTCTTCAATAAAATATTCCTTTTTAAACGGCAGAGAATAGGCTTCGCCGTTGTATTCAAATAACAGGTTTTCCCCGTCATATTGTTTCGTTATAACTGTGATCGTTTGATGCTTCGGCACTTCCTGTTTTTCGGCAGTCACGGTTGTTATAGAAGCTGTTTGCACTTCTCTCGAGGATACATCATTTGAGGAGATGTCACTGCCGGTGCAGCCGGAAAGTGCGCAGCAGCAAAGCAAAAGAAAGCATTTCAGTATTGAATTGTTCATAGTGTTCTCCCTTAGTTATGAATGTCCATTGTGATCTCTCCCGTCAGGGCATTAAGCTTTATGATCTGTCTTGAAAAGCCCGACAGCTTATTGTCAATAATAAAGCACCATGTTGGTTCAAGCCTTTTGGGGATAGCTTCAAACTCCTCAGTCTTAGCTCTTGCTGCTTCATAGTCGCCGTTTGTCGCATCTATCACAGGCTGTGTCAGCAGGCCGCAGTACATCAGCTTTATATCATCAAATGAATAGGACGTATATTCAGCCAGTGAGCTGTCCAGAAGACCTACTGCCTCCTTGATGCCAATGATCTTATCCTTGCTCTCTTTGGAAGATACTTTTGGAATGGAGTACATATTCAGCAGGATACATTCATCGGGTGCTGTCATTATCATATCTATCATACAGTTGTAATAGCTTTTTATCTGATCGTTTGAGATCTCAAGAGTGGGTGATATATATTCTTCAACAGGTATGCCCTCACAGTACAGCGCAGAAATAATTCTCACCCTGTTCTCGTTTGCTGCTTTATAGGGAAAAATGTCATGGACCCTGATCTCAAAGTCCGGGACAAGAAAGCCTATTCTTTCATTCAGATACTTTTCAGCGATACTGCACATTTCACCAACAGATATAGTATCGATCCCCAACATGATCGGCTTATCGCTGTCCTCGGCGGCATCAAAACGCTCCGAAAGATTTTCACTGTTCATTTCTCCCGCTGCCTTTTTATCTGAGCTGAATGTCAGCATGGCTCCGGTAAACTGCGCAGTATAATGCTCGTCATTATAGGTGTAGAAATAATTGTTTTCGTCCCACCGGCAATTCCCGCTGCTGAACCCTTCGGGGACAATAGAACTGAACAGCTTTTGACCGTCGCTTTCAACATTGGCTTTTTCTCTCGGAACGACCTCTAAGGCATAGATGTTTTCCGGAGCTGTCAGACTGATCTTTTCGGGCAGGGAGAAGGTGCGGTGCTCCATGCCTGTTAATTCATCGTATCCGTCGAAAAGCTTTTGTATGCTTACAAATTCGGAATTATCAGTTTCGTGAACGTTCCCGCTGTTATCCTGCGAAGAACAGGATACAAGCATCACTGCCGCCGCAAGCAGCGCTATCGCTTTTTTCATGGTCATCCTCCTTTTGCATAACACAAAATATCTCTCTGTAGGTGATAACAGTCGCAAGCCTGCTTTTGTGATATATAATATTCAACTTTGTACAGATGCACAAATCAGGCCGACTGTTGTTGTACAATACGAACAAACAGAGCAGTCCGACATTCAAAGCAGAAAACAGCCGGTCATTACAGTATATATCAGATCATAGCCGTTGCACTTGAAATGCAGTTCAGTATGTGTTATATTTTACTGTATTGAAGATCGGGAGAGTCGTCATTCTGCTTACAGTTTGTGTGTATTACAGTGTGGTCAATTGTCTTTTGGCACAGGCTCGCAGGCGTGAGGCGGAATAGTATGATTTGCAGAATACAGCACTTAAAAAACTCTCAGGGAGCAGAAAATGAACTTTCCCGGTGGCGAATGAGCATACATGATCACAAGAACACTATACCCTTACTCTCTCGAAACGACCGCCGGGTCACCCCTCTCTAAAAAAAATGCTCAGAAACTCGGATCGGACGCATTTGCAGAATTTTATTTCAATCGCCCTATAATAATTGACAACATCATTTTTGCTGTGTATAATAATAACAAGCTCAAATGGTGAGGAAAAGGGATAGTCAGAATTTTTTTCAGCATATCACAGCATGAAAGAAGAAAAAATATGAAAGCTATCAGGTTCATACTCTCGGCGGTGCTGGCTCTGGCAGTATCCGCAAATGCGGTCACACTCTCCGCTGAGGCGGCTGTGCCCGGGCTGCCTGCTTCAAATGAAACAGTCCGGCACGCAGACCTTTTTCCCCGACTACAGCGGTTACAGCGCCGGCTCTATCGCTTACTACTGGGCAAGTACGGATTCCGTCAAGGGTCAGAGCAGCTACATCAGCTTCTATTCGGATATTCCCTATATCTATAATTATCAGGACAAAACAAAGACCTTTACTATGGAGCGGGAGCACATCTGGCCCCAGAGCCGTGCCTCCTACTACCAGACGGGCGGCGGTGCTGACCTGCATCACCTGCGGCCCAGTGTCTCCGAGATAAACAGGGCCAAGTCAGACCATTATTTTGCCAATGTGCAGTATATAGATCTGCCGCACGAACGGCTTCCGGCATACAACGGGTATTACTCCAGATGGGGAAAATAACTGTTTGCACATTTTGATGCTATCTGGCTCAGTTTTATTTTAGCATACATAGCATCGGCAGCACTCGGCGAAATCATTGAAACCGACCTTATAAAAAAGGCTGAATAATAAAAAAGACAGGCTCAGGAATTTCTTCCAAGTCTGCTCTTTTTTGCCCCATAACACCCTATATCAAAATAAAGGACATTTCTCTATCAACGCATTCACCTTCAATTGAACAGTTTTCGGATATACTGGTGATGAAATGACTCTAATTACCAAAGCAAACTGATTGATTCGGCATCTGCAAAATGTGGATGCCGGATTTTTTCTCCCCTTCTCGCACCCTGCCCAACTCCGAACGCTAATTTTAGTGATTATCACCAGCATTTTGTTATTTTGCCGAAATCATTTCATAATAGCTTGACAAAACCGGCGAAATATGTTACAATATTATTAAAGAAATATGTTGCAATATTAAAATGAACATATTGTAAAATCCACAAAAAAGGGGTTGACAACGCCATGCTGTTCCTGTATGATCGGACAGACA
>CADBTF010000205.1 GCA_902797485.1 uncultured Ruminococcus sp.
AACATAGCAGGAACAGGGCCTATCTTCGGAGCGCTCATGGGTGCCTGCTTCGGGCCGGTGGTGTTTCTCTGGATAGTCTTCGGAGCTATCCTCGGCGGCGCTGTCCATGATTACATGGTAGGTATGATCTCCGAGCGGAACAAGGGCGACTCAATAGCTCAGCTCTCAGGAAAGTATCTCGGCAAACCGGCGCTTTACATCATGCGGGCATTCTCTGTGCTGCTGCTTCTGCTGACAGGCACTGTGTTCGTTACCAGCCCCGCAGAGCTTATCGCCAGCCTGACACCTGATGTGCTTTCAAGGGGCTTCTGGATAATAATAATCATTCTCTACTACCTGCTGGCTACCCTTATGCCAATAGATAAGATCATCGGCAGATTTTACCCGGTGTTCGGCGTAGTGCTTATTGTAATGGCTGTGAGCATCGCCGGCGGAATGATCTTCCTGCCGGAGTATTCTATTCCGGAGATCAGCTTTAAGGACCTGCACCCGGACAATCTGCCTATCTGGCCCTTTATGTTCGTGACTGTTGCCTGCGGAGCAATATCCGGCTTCCATGCCACCCAGTCTCCTATGATGTCTAAGTGCATCACCAGTGAAAAGGAAGGCAGAAAGGTCTTTTACGGAGCAATGATACTCGAATCTGTCATCGCCCTTGTGTGGGCTGCGGCAGGCGTCGCCTTCTACGGCGGCACCGAGCTTCTGAACGAAGCCCTCACCAACAACGGCCAGTCAGGAACAGTCTATGAGATCTGCAAAAATATGCTCGGTAACGTGGGCGGAGTGCTGGCGATCGTGGGAGTTGTAGTCTGCCCTATCACATCGGGAGATACCGCCTTCCGCAGTGCAAGGCTTATCCTTGCCGAATGGACCGGCCTTAAACAAAAGGCCATGAAAAACCGCCTTATCCTGACTATCCCCCTGCTGGCCGTCGGCGCAGTGCTGACCCAGCTGGACTTCAATGTGCTTTGGAGATACTTCTCCTGGAGCAACCAGACCCTCGCTATGATCTCCCTGTGGGTGGCCACCTCCTATCTGCTGAGGCACTGCAAAAAGTATTATTACACTCTGCTGACAGCCCTGCCCGCAGCCTTTATGTCGGCTGTGAGCATGACCTATATCCTCATGGCAAAGGAGGGCTTCGGCCTCTCTGCCAAGATCGCCTACCCCGCCGGAATAGTCTTTGCCGCTGCACTTTTCTTTGTGTACATTTATAAGGTACGCAAATTCATCAGCAAAGGAAACCCTGCGGTGCAATGACCAAATAAACACAAACCCCGACGCCGGCTCTGAGCCGTAACGGATATTTCAGGTCTGCTGGAGCTATTGACATTATTTGGATCAGGCAAACTATTATTTCAGGAGTTATCTGATGAAGACAGTTCCTTTTTCTGTGGAAAAATATTGGTTCTGATAATGTGTTCCAACTGCAAAATGCGGCACTGTTTTTTCTCCCGTTTCAGCGTGGGGGCTGTGCGTTTTTGATGTATAAAATCGGTCTGCAACAGCACAGCCTGATTTGTTAATATTTGTCAGTTGTATATAAATAATAAAATCATTTAATAATATATGTGTTCTCTTGACATATTAAACAAAATGTGGTATAATATTATTGGACAATAAAAAGATATTATTGAGAACAGTAACAGGAGTTACCTCAGAATTATTATGAAAGGGTGTGTCAATATGGCAGATAAGCAAAACAAAAAGGGCTTTACGCTTATTGAATTGATCACGGTCATATCCATTATTGGCATATTAGCAGCTGTTCTTATTCCTAACATTATTCAATATGTCAGAAAATCTGTCATAGCAGCTGCAATTGCCGATGCAAGAACGATCAAAACAGCAACAGAAAACGCATTGATTGATCATTTGCTGCTTCCGGGCACTGCTGCTACAGCGGCCTACAACAAGGTGCTCTATCTCGAACAAAGCAACTCCAAGAGGAACCTGGAAAAAAACCACGAGATCGTGGGTGCCTTCTCTAACAGAAGCTGGTACAAGTACAAAACCAATGCAAGCGGTATGACAGGGTCTCAGGCAGTTGACAAGGTCATTGCAAGCGCTCTGGACGAGTCATTTACAGAAAATTGGGAAAGAGGCGACGATGCAAACCCAATGGCCTATAATACCCCGCAGAAGAACTGTGCTATGTTCCTGAAGGAAAAGCATACCAATTTCGGACTTGTTGTTGTGTATAACAGAACAGGAACCGTGCGTCTGCTGCAGATCTACCGCAAGGGAATACTGGTCACCTACATCGACGGCAATTATATCGCAAATACCAATGACGATGCTCACTTCATCGGTTCAGGCACCTGGAACAAGATCTATTCAGATGCCGGGCAGGAAGCTCCTGACCGATATTATAACATCAACCTTGCCAACGGGCAGCTCAATGCCAACGGCGAACTGAAGAACGGCTGGTATTAAGAGCCCCGTGAATCAGTACGGCAGTAGCCGATCAATATGCCTTATCAAAACAGCAAGTATGGACATCTGAGTTCATACTTGCTGTTTTCATTTATTTCCGTGACCTCCGCCTGTTTCATTGAAGAACAGTGTAAATAAATGCTCTTCTGAAAACAGCCGGAAAAGACCGCCCGCTCCCGAAAAAAAAACACCCAGAAGTAACGCCGGGGTGTTTTTTATCTGCTTTATTATCTGTTCGGCATATCAAATTTCAGAGAATAGTGCCTGCCCCTGGCCTCTGCCTCAACAGTCACTGTGCCGCCTGAATATTCGACCGAGCACACATTGCAGCCTATGAGATCTCTCGCCTGAGAAAGCACCTTCTTCTGCTTCTCGTCGTAGGTCCCAACATCATCTGAGGTGAAAAGCACCGAGCCGAAGATATGATTTACGAGTGTAAGGCTCTGCTTACGGCGGGGGCTGAGGGAAATGTCTTCATCACGCAGCAGGAACACATCAGGGTCATTCATGAAAAAGCGCCCGTTGAGCTGCCGCCGGAAAATAGTGTTGAGCATGGAGTTTTTGGTGGAGACCCTTTCCCGGTGAGTCTGCTGCATCACAATGCTGTCATTCCAGCTAAGGCCCACGTCGCAGCCGATACGGCAGTAGTCCACCTTGCCGAAGGCCGCCCCCAAAGGCACACCGCAGCCAAGTATCAGCTTGTCACCGCAAAGCTCTCTCAGGAAATCCATAGCGTCGCACATCATCTCTCCCCGGCTCTTGCCGTATCTCGGAAGAATGCAGGCCGCATAGAGAAAATCCAGCTTTACAAGGTCGAAGCCCCATTCATTCAGCACAGTGTCGAACACCTGCCTGAGGTACTCCCTGACCTCCTCATTGTAAAAATCCAGCGCATAGCTGCCGCTCCAGTTGCAGCCCGCCGGCAGAGGGGCTCCGTCATCGTCCTTAACTATCCAGTCAGGGTGAAGCTCCATAAGTGAGGAGCTGCGCTCACAGACAAAGGGTGCCAGCCACAGCCCCGCCATAAGCCCTTCCTCGTGGATACGCTGCGATATGGGTGCTATGCCCTTTGGGAACTTAGCCTCGTCGATAGACAGCCAGTCTCCTACAGCCGTCTGGTAGCCGTCGTCTATCTGGAAAATATCAGCAGCCATGCCGGAGGCCAGCAGCGCATCAAGATCATGTGTGAGCTTCTCCTCGGAAATATCCTGATAATGGCGGTACCAGCTCGTATAGCCCTGCAAAAGCGCAGGTGCGTCAAAGCTATCCATTCGGCTCTCGTAAAGCTCGCTCCAACGGTCAAAGACCTCATTCTCGCTGCCGGTGAAGAACATACAGTCCACTGCATTAAAGGGCTCGGAATAAACTGCTCCCTCACATTCCCTCGAAAGCTTCAGGCGCTTTTTGTCCGCAAGCAGCGTCAGCCTTGTGAAGCCGCAGCGCTCCGAAAGGGAGGCGCAGAGGCAGTATTCACTGCCGTCTCTGATGTAGCAGTAGGTCCAGCCGTGGAGCACTCCCCTGCGGGGAGAATAGTGGGTGAAATTATAGTCGCCGTATTTGTCGAAATTATACTTGCGGACCAACGGTGCGGGTATGTGCGATATCCCCCTCATTTTGTCGCTGACGGTCAGCTCCCGGCTGTCTGTCCAGGACTGATAGCCGTTCATAAAGATCTTATCCTCCTCACCGACATCTGCATAGCAGACCACCGAAAGCTCCTCAAAGCTCACAGGGCGCTTGGGAGTGACCTTCAGCAGCACATGGCCCTCGTCAACAGTCAGCTCAGCTGCAAAGGAAAAGCCCTCGTAGCTGTCCTTGAATTTTATCACAGTTCCCTCTGTGCGGATAACAGCGGTGGGTCTGAAATTCTGCTCCGGCATTTTTAACACTCCTTATTCCTCATTCTTTTTTATATTCTCAGCAATAACACCGGTGACCTCTTTTTCCTTGTACATTCCAAGGATAAGCCCGCCTATCAGGCAGAGCACTGCGGCAGCAGCGGCGGTTATTCTCAGGCCGAGGCCGTTCTCGCCTATGCCCTTGATAGATGTGAACAGCACCATAGCCAGCGCCTGACCAAGCTTCATGGCAAAGGTCCTTGCAGCAAAGAACATACCCTCACGGCTCTCACCGGTCTTGATGCTGTCTGCCTGAGCAACGTCTGCAACTATAGCCTGCGGCAGGATACCGAGAACTGCCATAGGAACTGAGGCCAGCACTGCGATCATAACACCGTTCACCATTTTCGGCAGACCAAGCTTTCCGGCAAAGGCAGTGAACAGGAACACCATGCTGAAGAATATGAAGGCCGCCATTACCAGCTTCTTCTTGCCCAGCTTCTTGGCCAGTATATTTACAGGCGCATAGAACACAAGGCTCATAACTGTCATGATAGCAAAGAGCATAAAGGTCTTGTCAGCGTCCAGCCCGATAAGAGAT
>CADBTF010000206.1 GCA_902797485.1 uncultured Ruminococcus sp.
GATAGCCGCAATAGCGTCCTCCTCGCAGTCGTAAACCCTTGCCGGGCCCTCATGCACCAGCATTTCAGGTGCTACTGCCGAGCGCTTCACAACGCAGCTGTCCGGAGCGATGTTCCCTCTCAGCACTGCGATGCCGCCGGTGGTTGAGTAGGGGTTATCCATAGGCCTGATGATCTCAGGGTTCTTGTTTTTAACGCCCTTGATATTCTCACCGACAGTCTTTCCCGTGCAGGTCATGCAGTCGGTATTCAGCAGGCCCTTTTCAGCCAGCTGGTTCATGACTGCGTAAACTCCGCCGGCTTCGTTGAGGTCCTCCATGTAGGTGTGCCCCGCAGGAGCCAGGTGGCAGACATTAGGTGTTCTCGAAGATATTTCGTTAGCCACATCAAGGTTAAGGTCGATGCCGCACTCATGAGCGATAGCCGGCAGATGCAGCATGGAGTTGGTGGAGCAGCCCAGAGCCATATCCACAGTCAGCGCATTCAAAAAGGCCTTCTCGGTCATGATATCTCTTGGGCGGATATTCTTTCTGTAAAGCTCCATTACCTGCATACCGGCGTGCTTAGCCAGCTTCAGTCTCTCGGAGTATACAGCCGGGATAGTTCCGTTCCCACGCAGGCCCATGCCGAGAACTTCCGTCAGGCAGTTCATGGAGTTAGCGGTATACATTCCGGAGCAGCTGCCGCAGGTGGGGCAGACCTTGTTCTCAAATTCCTCAACGTCATCAGCAGTCATCTTGCCGGCGTCATAGGAGCCCACCGCCTCGAACATACTTGAAAGCGATCTCTTTTCGCCCTTGACGTGCCCCGCAAGCATTGGCCCGCCGGAAACAAATACAGTTGGCACATTCACTCTTGCCGCAGCCATAAGCAGGCCGGGAACGTTTTTATCGCAGTTTGGTATCATCACCAGCGCATCAAAGTGATGTGCCAGTGCCATACATTCTGTGCTGTCAGCGATCAGGTCTCTTGTTACCAGAGAATACTTCATTCCCTGGTGGCCCATTGCAATGCCGTCACAGACTGCTATCGCCGGAAATACTATTGGTGTTCCTCCTGCCATAGCCACACCCAGCTTAACAGCCTCGGTGATCTTGTCAATGTTCATGTGACCGGGAACTATCTCATTGTAGCTGGAAACTATTCCAACAAGCGGCCGCTCCATTTCCTCTCGGGTCATGCCCAGCGCATTGAAAAGCGACCTTTGCGGAGCCTTATCAACTCCGTCACAGAAAAAGCTTTTTTCCTGCATTTCTATTTCCTCCCTTTATTTGTGTGAAAGCCCTAAGAACGCAGCACCGATAATGCCAGCGTCATTTCCAAGCTTAGCGATTACTACTTCTGTGTTCTTTGCGCTGTTTTTGGTGTAGATCTCCTTTGCCACCTGCTCCTTGAGGGGCAGCAGCAGCGGGTCTCCCTCGTTGCAGACACCTCCGCCGATGCAAAGAATATCCGGCTGGAAGATGTTTATAGTGTTAGCGATACCGCAGGCAAGATAACGTATGTATTTGTCAACTACCTCCTTGCCTGCCTTGTCTCCCGCACGCATAGCGTTAAAGGCAGTTCTCGCAGAGACCTTTCCGTCCTCCTCGTTCATCTTCCACATTACCGAGCTTTTGTCAGCCAGCATAGCTTCTTTGGTCATGCGGATAAGCCCGGTAGCAGAGGAGAACACCTCAAAGCAGCCCTTTCTTCCGCAGGTACACTCAGGGCCGTTAGGGTCGATAACAGTGTGTCCGATCTCAGCGCCGGCAAAGTTAAAGCCGGAATAGATCTTCTTGTTTATGATAATTCCGCCGCCGACGCCGGTTCCGAGAGTAATGCAGACTGCGTCGTTTGCGCCCTTGGCAGCGCCCGCAACAAATTCGCCGTAGGCAGCAGCGTTAGCGTCGTTCTCAACATAGCAGGGCTTGTCGATGTGTGTCTGCATAAGCTTGACAACAGGGAAATTCAAAAATCCCAGATTGTTTGAATACTCGATTATTCCGGTGTCACTGTTGGCAGTTCCCGGAGTGCCTATTCCCACCGACTCGATCTGTTCAAGGGTGAGCCCGGCCTTTTCAACTGCTTCCAGCGCTACCTTTGCCATATCCGCACAGATCTCCTCCGCAGGCCGTGGCAGGTTGGTCTTGCAGGAGGCCTTTGCAACGATCTCAAATTCCTCGCTGACAACTCCCGCCTTGATGTTGGTTCCGCCCAAGTCAATACCTATGTAGTATTTCATAGCTTTTCTTCCTTTACAAATTATTTGTCTATCTTAGTCAATACTGCCTTGCATTTTCCGCTGAGGGTGTATTTCCCGGTGCCGGCTGCAATGAATAAGCTGTCGCCCTTTTTGAACTCAACAGTGTCATCGCCGGTTACCTTGCCCTCACCCTCAAGGATAAGCAGATTATTGAAGCTGGTGCTGTCCGCTTCAAGCTCTGCGCCCTCTGCCACGTCAAGCACATAGGTGGTGAAGTATTCGCAGCTTGCCATAAGCTTTGAGGTGTAGCCCTCATGCTGCACCACCGGTGTCTCCGGGTACTGCTTTGCCGGTGCAAGACGTGTCACGTCCTTGGCCTTTTCAACGTGCAGCTCTCTCGGCTTGCCGTCCTTGCCAACTCTGCCGTAGTCGTATATGCGGTAGGTGGTGTTGGAGTTCTGCTGTATCTCAGCAATGAGTATGCCCTTGCCTATAGCGTGCAGGGTGCCGGCCTCGATAAAGAACACATCTCCCTTGTGGACGGGAACATTGTTTGTGACTTCCAGCAGTGTGTTGTCAGCGATCCTTTCGGCGAACTCCTCCTTGCTGATCTCATGCTTGAAGCCGTAGAGCAGCTCTGCTCCCTCGTCGCAGTCCACAACATACCACATCTCAGTCTTGCCGTACTCTCCCTCAACACGCTGAGCGTACTCATTGTTGGGGTGTACCTGCACAGAGAGGTTGTCCTTGGCGTCGATGAGCTTTATCAGGATAGGGAAGAACTCAAATCTCTCACAGTTGGTGCCTAAAACTCCCTTGCCGTGCTTGTCGATATACTCCTGCAATGTCAGTCCTTTGTCCTCGCCGGTGGCGACGGTTGAGGGGCCGTCCTTGTGGCAGGAAAGCTCCCAGCTCTCTGCGACCTTATCATAGCTGCAATTCTTGCCGAAATCATCTCTTAATCTTGTCCCGCCCCAGAGATAATCCTTGAAGGCAGGTTCAAGTCTGATTATAGCCATATATATCCTCCTTTTAAGCGCAATTATACATTATTTATTATATCACAGTTTATACATATCTGTCAATAAAAAAGAGGTTACAATATATATTTTTTTGGCAGCTGATAGTTCAAATGGATATCTGTTCAGATACATATTATATTTCTTCATTATCAACTGTCAACTGTCAACTGTCAATTAAAAAGAGCCGCCCTGAAAATTGCAGAGCAGCTCTCTTGATATTTTACAGATCAGATCTCGTGGCCCTTGGCCTTGATAACGTCAACTACCTTATCCACCAAACGCCTGCAGGTCTCCTCGGAGGGTGCCTCCACCATTACTCTCACAAGAGGCTCGGTGCCGCTTTCACGCACAAGTATCCTTCCGGAGCGGCCCAGTTCCTCAGCAGCAGCCTCAACAGCCCTCTGAACATCAGGGTCCTCCTGTGCCTGCTTTTTGTCCTTTACCTTGACATTTACAAGCACCTGCGGGTAGATAGTCAGCGGCTCTGCCAGCTCAGAAAGCTTCTTCTTTCTCGCCATCATGACCTCCATGATCTTCAGGCTGGTGAGGATACCGTCACCGGTAGAAGCATACTTGGAGAAGATAATATGTCCCGACTGCTCTCCGCCCAGACGGCAGCCGAATTTTATCATGTATTCGTAAACATACTTATCGCCCACAGCGGTCTTGGCATAGTCGATGCCGAATTCATCAAAGGCCTTGTAAAGCCCGAAATTTGACATTACTGTTGTGACTACCGTGTTGTTCAGCAGCTTTCCGCGCTCCTTCATGTATCTGCCGTAGATGTAAAGAATGTGGTCGCCGGTGATAACATTGCCCTTTTCGTCTACGCAAAGGCAGCGGTCAGCATCGCCGTCATAAGCAAAGCCCACGTCCATGCCCTTTTCGACCACATATTTGCAAAGCCCCTCTATATGAGTAGAGCCGGCGTTGTTGTTGATGTTCACTCCGTCAGGCTCTGCGTTGATAACATAGGTCGATGCTCCCAGTGCGTCAAATACCGCCTTGGCGATATTCCATGAAGCACCGTTGGCGCAGTCCAGAGCCACCTTCATTCCCCGGAAGGAATACATACCCAAAGAGATCAGGTAGCCGATATAGCGGTTTCTTCCGGAAACATAGTCCACAGTGCAGCCGATATGCTCCTTCTCAGCAAAGGGGATATCCTCCCACTTCTGCCCGAACACTTCCAGCCGGTTATCAATGTAAGCCTCCACCAGGTCAATGGTCTCCTCGCTCATCTTTTCGCCGTTGCGGTTGATAAGCTTGATGCCGTTGTCATAGTAGGGGTTGTGGCTGGCAGAGATCATTATTCCGCAGTCGAACTCGTCAACTCTTGCAACATAAGCCACAGAGGGTGTTGTAGTAACGTGCAGCAGATAAGCGTCGGCACCGGAGGCAGTCAGTCCGCCCACCAGCGAATACTCAAACATATAGCTTGAACGCCTTGTGTCCTTGCCGATAACTATTCTTGCAGGGGAGCTGTCTCCCGCTCTGCGTTTAAGCTCACCGAAATACCAGCCTAAAAATCTGCCCACCTTAAAGGCGTGGTCAGCAGTAAGATTAACATTAGCCTCCCCACGGAAGCCGTCGGTACCAAAATATTTTCCCATAATATTACCTCTCGTCTATAGAATTACAGCTTTGCCACTATGTCGTCAGCGTCCTTGTAGATGCTGTTTTCCGGAACAACGCCCCTCACTCTCGAAAGGGGATAGATATTGGTGTTGCGCCCGATGACTGTTCCCGGGTTCAGTACACTGTTGCAGCCGACCTCAACAAAATCTCCCAGCATAGCGCCGAACTTTTTGAGTCCTGTTTCTATCGGTGCTCCCTCGCCCTTAACTATCACCAGCGTCTTGTCTGACTTGACATTTGAGGTGATAGAGCCGGCGCCCATATGTGAGCGGTAGCCCAAAATGCTGTCACCGACGTAGTTGTAGTGGGGTGTCTGGACATTGTCAAAGAGAATAACATTTTTCAGCTCGACGGAATTACCCACAACACAGCTGCTTCCCACCAGCGCCGAGCCTCTTATGAATGCGCAGTGCCGGACCTCTGTTTCTGCACCTATGATGCAGGGAGCGCCGAGAAAAGCCGTCGGTGCTACTTTAGCAGTCTTGTGTACCCACACCTGCGGAGATACCTCAGTGTAGAAATTCCTGTCAAGCTTCTCACCCAGAGAAATAATAAGCTCCTTTATGCCCTTGAGAGCCTCCCATGGGTATTCAAAGCCTCTCAGGTACTCTGCCGCAAGGGTATGCTCAAGGTCATACATCTCGGAGATCTTTAACATTAGCAAAGCCTCTTTTCATACAGTAAAATTTGTTTGCATACACATATTGGTATTATATCACACCCTGCCGGGATTGTCAACTTTTTTGTAATTAAAAAGAGCTGCCATATCTGACAGCTCTGTTAAAGAGGAAATATTATGAAGCGGGCAGAAGGTCACAGTAAAACTGCCCGCTGCGCAGATGGCTACTTGTTGGAATACGGGTCAATGAAGGTCACAGGGTCTATCCACTCATTGGCACGTTTTAATGCAAAGTGCAGATGAGAAGGCTCCGCCGCCTCAACCTGAGCAGTGTCACCCACCGAGCCTATCACCTGCCCGGATTCAACAGTGTCACCCTCCTCCACCATCATTGAAGCTGACATGGAGTAGTAGAAGCTCTCGATACCGTTGCCGTGGTCAATGGAGATGCAGCTGCCCCAGAGAGGGTCCTCCCAGATCCTGCTGACCTCTCCGTGGTTCATAGCCTTGACAGCCGCTCCCTTTTCAGCCTTGATGTCAATGCCGTCATGGGTCCGCCAGACGTCCAGCGTCTTGCTTTTTACCAGCTCCCCGAAGCTGAATGGGTTAAGGACCTCCCCGGTCACCGGCATAACATTCGGCTGTGTGACAGTTTTCTTTTCAGCCTGTGAGCTGCTGTCCGGCAGGGAACTGCTCTCCGCTGCCTCGGAGCTGTCGCTTTCAGTCTCAGAGCTGTCCATAGGCACGTCCTTCTTTTCTTCGATAGCCGGCAGTTCCGCCTTTGATGACTGCGTGATGCTGGGCGCAGTTGACCCCAGCCCCTCGTTGATCTGCTTTACTGCCTTGTTGTAGGTGGCAGCCCCCACACCTCCGACAGCTGCCATGCAGGCAGCAGCTGCGATGTAAAGGCCCTTACCGCCCAGCATAGCCTTGATCTTAGCTAAATTTGGTTTTTTCATATCTGTTCTCCTTTGCCTTCCAAGCGTTGCGCTTTTAACTTTCTGAGAATAGTTTGCACCGGGATATATTTTTTATTCACAGTTTTCAAAATATAATATAGATGATTTTCTTTATCATGTTCTGTTATAAATTTGTTTGTCCGTATCTGTGTGATGTTCGATGATATTGTGTCCAAACTATTACAAAAAAATTCTATTTTTTATATTCACTTGTAAAATAAAGTAAATAATGCTATAATAAAAAAGATGACTATTCAAACCGGAGGAGCACATAATGATAAAAGCTGTAATTTTTGATATGGACGGCCTTATGCTGGATACCGAAGTGCTGCTGAACCGCTTCTGGAGGCAGGCGTCTTCGGACCTTGGCTTTGAAATGAAGCCTTACCACCCGCTGGCTATCCGCTCAATGTCCCGGAGGTACGCTGTGGGCTACCTTAAACGGGAACTTGGGGAGAGCTTTGACTATCAGGCTGTCAGAGCACACAGGATAGAGCTGATGAACGCCTACATTGACGAGCACGGCCTGACTAAAAAGAAAGGCCTTGACGAGCTGCTTGACTATCTGCACAGCTCCGGTATAAAGCCGGCAGTCTGCACCGCAACTGATACAGAGCGGACGAAAAGGTATCTCTCCGATGTGGGGGTGCTGGATAAGTTCGATGAGCTGATCTGCGGCAATATGGTAAAGATAGGCAAGCCCGCACCTTACATATACATCAATGCTTGCGAAAAGCTCGGCCTGCCTCCGGAGGAATGTATGGCTTTGGAGGATTCCCCCAACGGGGTGATCTCTGCGGCTGTAGCCGGGCTGAATGTTGTAATGGTCCCCGATCAGACCGAGCCCTCTGACGATATACGCCCGCTGCTCTATGGCTGCTGCGGGAGCCTTGACAAGGTAATAGATCTGCTTAAAAAGGAAGGTTAATATGGAACTTGACGAGCTTAGAAAAGGTATAAACGAAATAGACGCTCAGATAGAAGAGCTGTTCAGGCAGCGCATGGAGCTCTGCATAAGCGTAGCGGAATACAAGCAGAAAAATAACCTGCCTGTGTTTCAGGGCGGGCGTGAGCAGGAGATACTTGACAGAGTAAAGGCCCATATGCCCGACTGGCTTGAGGGCGGCGGCAGCCTGCTTTTTACAACTCTTATGGACATCTCCAAGACCTTGCAGTTCCAGCGGATACTTTATAATCAGCCGGCACCTGAAAGCGCCCCCCTTGACTTATCCGCTCCGGCTGTGGCGGCAGTGCCCGGCATCAGCGGCTCCTATTCCCACATGGCCTGCCGGAAATTTTCCGATGCCTTCACCCCTCGCTTTTACAATTCCTTCCCGGAGGTATTCAAGGCTGTTGAAACGGGCGAGGCTGAATTCGGTGTGCTGCCCATAGTCAACTCCACCGCCGGCTCCGTAGGCCTGACCTATGAGCTCCTGAAGGATTTCGACCTGAAGATCTGCGGCACCTGCAAGGTCAGGATAAACCACTGTCTGGCAGTCCGCCCCGGCATGAAGCTTTCCGAAGTCAGGGAGGTTCGCTCCCACGATCAGGCGCTTATGCAGTGCTCAAGGTTTATCGAAAAGCACTCGCTTGCGCCCCACACCTGCGAAAACACCTCGCTGGCGGCTAAGTATGTGGCAGAGAGCAGCGGCCCCTGCGCAGCTATCTGCTCAGAGCAGTGTGCCGAGGAGCAGGGCCTTGAAATAATCGAGACCGGCATCGCCAATGCCCATCAGAACGCCACAAGGTTCATACTTGTCTCCAAAAAGACACTCTGCTCTGAGGACGCAGATATTATTTCGGTATCTCTTGCCCTGCCGCATCAGCAGTCCTCTCTCTACAGGCTGCTGACGAAATTCTCCGCAGCCGGCCTTAACCTCACAATGATAGAATCCCGCCCTATAGCCAATACGGATTTTGATGTTGTATTCTACCTCGACTTTGAAGGCTCCCTTTCCTCCCCGCCGGTGGTAAGGCTCCTTGCGGAGCTTGAATACGAGCTTTCCTACTTTAAATTCTTAGGAAGCTACAAGGAGATAAAATAACGCTGTATACAGTTCAAAAAAACGCCGCCGGACTCATCAGAGGCCCGGCGGCGATCTTAATGTTCAGTTGTTTCGATCAGTTGTCGATAGAGCTGTCGGAGATCCAGATAGACTCGATCCCGGAGGGAGAGCCGCTGCACTGCATTGAGACAGTTCCCGCAGTATAAACAGGGCTTGTGCCCTTGGTCTCGGTGGGCTCACCGAGCTTTGCCTTGACAGTGTCAACAGTGTCGCCTACCTTGAATCCGTCAGCAGTGGTGCCGTCTCCGCCGGCATAGAGTGCGTTAGTCAGCTCGATAGAGAAGATAACGCCGTCTGTGTTTGCCTGAATAGTCAAGCCGGGGAAATAATACTCGTTGATAGTGTTGCCGGACAAGCAGCTGGGTGCCTGTGAAGCAGGTGCAGCCTCTGCTCCGAGACCGCCCTTGACATCGTTGATGCTGTCACCGGTCTTGATCTCCTGACCGTTGTACTTGACCTTTGCGTTGTCAGCAGTGAAGCTTGATGCAGCAGCGGGCTCTGCCTGAGATTCAGCAGCAGGCTCCGCAGCGGACTCTGCCTGACTTTCAGCTGTCTGCTCTGCCTGTGAGGCTGCGGGTGCAGCTGTGGTGTCTGCCTTGGAGGAACTGCTCTCTCCGCCGCAAGCGGTCATTGATGCAGCTGTGATAACTACAGCTGCCATAATTGCAAGATACTTTTTCATCTTTTCATACACTCCTGTTCTTTTTTACTATATCTGAACCTTATCGGTCCGCCTTGACCTCAATGAAGTCTATCTCGCCTCCATTGAGAGCGCTTACAGTGACCGTCAGGCCGTCTGACTTGAAAATGTAGTACATATCAAACTGTACATCTATGGGCTCTCCGAACTCCTTTTTAAAGTCGCTTAATGTGGAGCCGAGCTTGATGTCTATAGCAAGCTTGCCCTCTCTGCCTTCGTACATCATCTCCGAAAGCCTTGCAGCAATGATCTTTCCGGAATTATCCGTTTCGATCTCAAGGCCGGCATAAGAATAAAGCGGCGATACCTCACCGGTCAGGCAGTTGGGAGCCTCCTGCATGGGTGCAGCCTCGTTTCCGAGCTTGCTCTTGATGTCATTTATATTATCCCCCACAGAAAACTCAGCGTCACGGTAAATAAAGGAAGCCTTGCCCTTAAAGGTGGAAAGGTCCGGACCTGTCGGCTCCGGTGCCTCTGTTACCTTTTCAGTTTGCTTTTCGGTCTGCTTCTGTGTAGCCTGTGTCTGCTGCTCAGTCTGCTTTTCCGTCTGCTTTTCTGTCTGACGAGCAGTTGCCGGCTCGGTGTTCTGCGCAGCCTGAGTCTGTGTCTGCTGTGCAGTTGCAGCTGCTTGGGTAGCAGTCTTTTTTGCAGTGGTGGTCGCCTTGGTGGTTTTCTTGGTGGTGGTAGTGGCCTTTGCGGTGGTCTTTTTAGTGGTAGTTGTCGATTTCTTGTCTTTGGTGGTTGCAGCAGTAGTGGTCGTGCTGCTTGATGACGTTCCGGAAGTTTGCTCTGTAACGGAAGTAGTGGTTGAGAGCGAAACTATCCCGTCAGCCTTTGAATCGTCGCTGCTGCCGCAGCCTGCAAGACATAAAACTGCTGCCGCAGCTATCAATATAGCTCTGACCTTCATGTTTTGACCTCCTGTTCAGTTCTGAGCAGCTATGCTTGCTTTGCTGCCCTTGTAAGCGTTCCCGCCGGCATAAACTGTGACCTCATAATCTCCTGAGAGCCCGAGAGACGGGTCCAGCATAAGCGAGAAGCCGTTTTTGTTCTCACCGTTTAAAAGCTTTTTCTCATATATCGGGAAGGCTTCAAATACCTTTTCGCCAGCAGCTCCTGAAAGCTTGACATATATTCTTCCGTCGCCCGCCGGTATATCATCGGGCAGAGCGCCGTAAAGCCTTATGGCATAGCCCTCGTCGGAGCAGACGGTCTCAAGCTCACCTGCCTGTGCAGCCTCCGGCGCAGAATCCCGCTCCGGTGCGAACATAAAGGGGCAGGTGCTTATAAGGTTTTCAAGGTTTCTTTCCACGATCTCGTAAACCATATCTCCGCCCTCCGGCACCTGTGACATTTCAGGGCAGTCGGTGCGGACGAACATAGCAGTCTGGTAATTGTCGATCATAAAGGGAAGCAGCGCACGTCCGAAGGAGTCACGCACCATGTAGAGCTTTTTGTTTTCAGCATCGCCCATGTTTTTGGTGCCGATGCGGTTGTCGTTTTCTTCCTTGTCGCTCATAAATATCTCCAGCTGCTCCTGAGTGTCGCCCACCCTTGCGGGAACGGTAAAGCTGAAGGGCTGCCAGTCTATGTTGAAATGATACTGGTAATCCATAAAGCCGCCGGAGGGGTAGAGAAGCTTGTCAAGGTCCCCCCGCCAGTCCTTCTCGTAGTTGTAGGTCACGCCGTTGTAGCTCTTGTGGGAGCGCCCAAGGCTTTCCATAATGGCATTGTAGCCGTAGAGAGCGCCAAGGTAGTTCCAGTGGCTGTCTCTCCTGTGGTAGATGTCAACGTCATTTTTATAGCCTGTCATCAGCGTCAGCATATCCACATAGTTGACATTTAGCTCATCAAGCTTCCGGCAGAGCCTCGAATAGTTGTTGACCTCTGCCTTTTTGTAGCAGCTCGGGAATTTCTCACTGTAAACAGACGCCTTGTTAGGCATAGGCACAAAGGTAAAGGAACCCTTTTTGCTCTTTACATTCTCCTGCAAAAGCGAGAGCGTAACAGCCATGGCGCTGATCTGGTTCTCGGTCATGGCGTTGGTGTTCATATAGTCCTTTTTGTCTGTGTCAAAGAATATCCAGCCGCCGCTTCCGCAGATAACATTTGAGGAGGGTGATGTCAGGAGCTCTCCCTTGACAAGATTGGCGGCAGAAAGCAGCTGTGAACGCAGCGGGAGCCTGTCATTGAACCATGATTCAAACTGCTCGGAGAATTCTGTGTTGAGCTTTCCGTCGCTTACCAGTGCCGGCATTTCTGCCAGAGCCTTTTTTTCTATCTCCGCATTGCTCTCGGCGAAGGGCATGAGGGCAAGGGGAGCGGCGCATACAGCAAGGAACAGCGCCGAATAAACTACTTTAAATGCTTTCTTCATGGCTATCCTTCCTGTCCGTTAAAATCTGAAATAGATAAAGGGATTGTATTTGCTGGATATAAGTGAGAGTATGCAAAGAGCAAAAATGATAAGCGAGCCCAGATATGACAGATAGTTATATCCCTCAGCTGCCGCAGTAGTTGAGACCTTTGCCCTTATCACCTTGAAGACCGGCGTTGAGAGGATCACCGCAAACACAAGCCCTATCATGAACATCACCGACGTCATGGACATGATCTCTGCATTCACAGCCTCATTGCCGGCAGCGCCGGAGAACATATTTCCTATCAGGCTGAAGCCCTGGGTCAGAGTATCGGCTCTGAATATCACAAAGGCCAGTATCACCACCAGCAGGGTATATATGTGCCCTATGGGTCTGAACCATTTCTTCTTGGTGGGGATTATCTGATAGGTCTCAAGCATCTGGCAGAGGCCGTGGAGCATACCCCATACGATAAATGTGAAATTCGCACCGTGCCAGAAGCCTGTCAGGAAAAATACTATCAGCTTGTTGACAGTCGTTCTTGCCTTGCCCTTGCGGTTTCCGCCGAGGGGGATATAAACATACTCCTTGAACCAGGTGGAAAGCGAGATGTGCCAGCGCCTCCAGAAATTCTGAATATTCGGGGCGATAAAGGGGTAGTTGAAATTCTCTAAGAAATCGAAGCCGAACATACAGCCAAGGCCTATAGCCATGTCGCTGTAGCCGGAGAAATCGAAGAAGATCTGTAAGGTGTAGCAGACTGCTCCCAGCCATGAGGGAAGCATACCCACCTCAGAGGGCGCATAGCTGAATACAGTGTCTGCCACAAGGCCCATCTGGTTAGCGATGAGCACCTTTTTGCCAAGGCCGTATATAAACCGGTTGATGCCACGGCTCACTCTGTCAGCGGTGAATTCACGCTGGTCCAGCTGCTTGGCTATATCCTCATACCTGACGATAGGCCCTGCAATAAGCTGCGGGAAGAATGAGATGTAGAGCAGCACAGAGAAAAGGCTTTTCTGAACGCTCTTTTTGTCTCTGTAAACGTCGATCACATAGCTCAGTCCCTGGAAGGTGAAGAATGAGATACCGATAGGCAGCCTGATCTGCGGAACAGGTATCCCCAGCCCGGTGATGCTGTTGAAGGTCTCGGCAAAGAAGCCGGTGTATTTGTAGAAGATAAGCAGGCCGATATTTACCAGCACCGCAAAGAATACCGCCAGCTTGTCATGCTTGGTGCCGGAGGCCGCCAGCCCGAACAGGTAGTTGAATATGATAGAGATCACCATCAATATAACAGCGATCGGCTCGCCGAAAGCGTAGAACACAAGGCTTGCCGCCGCCAATATGACATTGCGCACTGTTTTCTGCGGTATCAGCGCATAAAGCAGAAAGACCACCGGCAGAAAAATAAACAGGAAAATAACCGAGCTAAAGGTCAAACAAATCACTCTCCAACCTACAATCATTCAATTTTGTATTATATCATGTTTGGGCAGATTAGTCAAGTCATAAACCGTGGATTTATGTAGAATATACAAAAAGCAGCCCCTCGAAAAGAGCTGCTTTTATAATGGAATATTTTATACCGTGTTAGTTGTCGATCCTCAGCCTGCCCACAGGGTTGCGCCTGTAGTCTGTGAAATCAGCGTCGTAGTTCAGGGCAAAGTTCTTGGCCTCGGCAAAGAGCGGGTCAAAGAGCCTGCCGTTTACTGTGAACCATGCGTGAGAGGTATCGTGGCAAACGTAAATGTCAGTGTAGCCTATCTCCACAAAGAGGTATGCCGCAGCGCAGGAATCCGCAACGCAGTCACCAATGTTCCTGATGAAGATGTCGTTAGCAAAATCAACGTCCCATTCGTCAGTTACCTTGTAGAGGTTGGCGATAAGCCTCCACCTGCGGTAGTGGTGCTGGCTGTATTCCCAGACAAAGCATTTGTAGCGCTTCTGCTCCATAGTGTCTGTGGGAGAGGTTATCTCCAGCATGATCTTGTGAGCACGCATCATGGTCTCTATCCTGCTCTTGAGATAATCTGTCAAGCCGTAGGCCTTGCCGGTGGAATCTACCTTGACCTTGTTCACGGTGGTGCTTGTCACCAGCTTGCCGGTGATGCGGTCAAAGCAGTAATAGCCGCCGTCTATCTCCTGCCAGCCGGTCTGCATGACGCCGTTTTTATCGTAGTAGTAGATGCTGCCGTTCTTGCTCACCATTCCGTCGCCCCTGATCTCAAAGGTCTTTGTGACGCTGCCGGTGAAATTATTCTTTCCGGTGATCGTCACAGTGGCAGTGCCTTTGTTGACATTGTTGGAGCAGGCAACTGTATAGTCTTTATCCTTGATAAGTTGAGCTTTCCTGAATGTCAGTACAGGCTCCGGCTTGACAGCGCTTCCGGTGAAGGTATAAGCGGCTTCTATCCCGGAAATATAAGCGCTTGAGATGTTGGCAGGAGCTATCTTGAATGTTTTCCGGACTGTTCCGGTATAGATGCCGGTGCCTTTAACGGTCACAGCCGCCTGACCAACGCTGATGTTGTTGGTGATCGTATAGGTGTAATCCTTTCCGATTATGAGCCCCTTGCCGCTTGCGTCCCTTACCGTAAAGCTTGGAATGATCTCTTTTCCGCTGTAGGTGTAGGTGCCGGTTGCAAGCCCTATAGTCTGTACCTTTCCGGCAATGGTCTTTGTGCGGGCAGGGCAGAATGGGCCGGGATAGCGTGTGCCGTTATTGAAAACGAAAGGCCGCATCTTAACGTAGTATTTTTCTCCCGCCCTGGCGCTTGAAGCAATGTTTGCAGAGCGGTTCCCTCCGGCTGCCGAAACATTGGTGATGTAGTAGCTTCTGAAGCTTTTATCCTTGCTGTATATTATCTGGTAGCCGTCAGCACCGTCCACAGCATTCCAGCCCACTTTCAGATTTTCATTGCTTGAACTCAGCGACACTGTGCTGACAGCAGGGGGAATGATAACAAACGCCTTTGTGATGCTGCCTTCATAATCGCCGGTTCCCGTGGCAGTAACATAAGCCACACCCGGCCGCACATTGTTCTCGTAGGAAAGTGTATAGTCAACTCCCTTTACAAGCTTCGTTCCGTCAAGCCTGACCGATACATGGTCTGCTCCGTTTCGTGAATCCGGGGTGACAGCCGAGCCGGTATAGCTGTAGCTGGCATAGAGCGTGGTGATCTTCGCATCGGCAAGAGATCTCTTTTCCTGCTGCACCACGCCCTGCTCTGCGTCAGGACCTTCGACGCTTTGCTCCGCACTTACTGCAAACTGTGTGCTTGCCGCTGCCGCAGCAGCTGCTAAGATGATAAATAATCGCTTTAACATGGCAAAACCCCTTTTCTGTATTCCCCTGTTCCGGCTGATGCCTGCATAAATCACAGCCTGTTTTTTGCTATATTATATCACAGTTTTTCCCTGATGTCAAATATAAAGCATTATCTGCTAACTTTTGATAACATTTTTTTGAAAAGGTCTTGATATTTGTATTAAAATGTTGTATAATGGATAATATTAAGATATCAGGCTTTTACTTTGTGGCGTTATTGTTAATCGCTGGAATAAATTTTGTTAAATTTACGCTTTGTTAATATATGCGTAACAATATATGCAATATTACAAGCTTGAAATTTGGTATAATTATCTTGATATTATAAACAAATTTTGAATGAAACATCATAAGGAGGGGATCAGTATGTCATTGGGTAGAGTTCTTGTGGTAGATGATGATAAGAACATTTGCGAGCTTTTGAGACTGTATCTCGAAAAGGACGGATACGGAGTTATACTTGCTCATGACGGCGAGGAGGCTATTGTAAAGTTCAATGCCCTGAAGCCGGACATCATCCTGCTTGACATCATGCTGCCCGGGATAGACGGCTGGCAGGTTTGCAGAGAGATCAGGAAAAAATCCAATGTTCCGATCATTATGGTCACTGCAAAGCAGGAGACCTTTGATAAGGTGCTGGGCCTTGAGCTTGGCGCCGATGATTACATAGTCAAGCCTTTTGATACCAAAGAGGTCATCGCAAGGATCAAAGCAGTTTACAGGCGTGTCGGCCAGAATTCAGGCGAGCAGGAGGTCAAGGAGGTCAAGTATGACAAGCTCTCCGTAAATATGACCCGCTATGAGCTCAAGGTTGACGGCAAGGTGATCGACACACCGCCTAAGGAGCTGGAGCTTCTGTTCCATCTGGCTTCAAACCCCAACCGTGTTTATACCCGCGATCAGCTTCTTGATGAGGTCTGGGGCTTTGAATACTACGGCGATTCCAGAAC
>CADBTF010000207.1 GCA_902797485.1 uncultured Ruminococcus sp.
CCTGATGAGGTATCTATGGAAAGCTTGCTGCTGCCGTCGCCGCAGATGTAGGTCTCTTCGCCCTCCTTGGTCATGGGCAGCTCGTAGCTCACATCACCGGAGCTGGTGGAGATAGCCGCCTTGAAGCCGGCTGTCTCAGGCAGGCGGAGGGTCATATCGCCGGAGGAGGCTTCAATGTTCACGTCGGAGGGCATCTGCGCAAGGCTTATGTTCCCCGTGCCGGAGGAGGTGTCAAGGGAAAGGCTCTTCACCGACTGAGCGTCTACGTCAGCGCTGCCGGAGGAGGTATCAATGCTTATGCTTTCGCAGCTGCCCTTTTGTGTGAGGGTGATATCTCCGGAGGAGGAATCGGCAGTTATCTTTCCGGCCTCGCCGCTGAAAGTGATATTGCCGGAGGAGGAATCAAATGAGACTGCCTTTGCGCTCACGCCTTCACAGGTCACATCTGCGGAGGAAACGTCAATGTTCACACCCTCGAACACAGCTGCCTTGGGAACGGTTATCTCAACAGTCTTAGGCTCGTTTTTATCGTAGCTCTCCCCGGACTTGCAGAACCTGACATGAAGGGTGCTGCCCTCGGCCCAGGTGTGGACTTTCAGCTCGTCCTCCAGCTGAGCTTTAGTGGTCTCTTTTACACTTACCACGCTCACGTCCGCAGCGGTAACTTTCACCCCGCCGGAGCTCCAGTCGATGTCAAGGGTGTCTATGGTCTCGGAAAATTCTCTGTCACCGGGGGTGTATTTGTCAGCGTCGCTGTACCTGACACCGTTCACGTTGATAAAACCCACAGAGCAGCCGCAGAGACAAACCATAGCGGCAAGAGCCAGAGCTGCAATAATTATATTTTTTTTCATTTTCATTTTCATTTCCTCCTGTTTTTTGATGTGATGAGACCTGCCAGTGCCATGACTGCCCCGATGAACAGACATATAACAGCCAGCACGGTCAGCGGGCTGAAAGTGAACCTGCGGTCAAAGGCGTCGATATAGATCAGGGAGCTGAAAGTGCTGATGCCGAAGATCATATCGCAGACTATCATTATCAGCCCTGTGGTGCCAAGAATTATCGCTGCCTTGAAAAGCCCGCCAAGCTTCTTGCATCTGACTGTCAGCACAAGCGCCCACAGCCAGAGAAGTATGGGAGCGGAGATCATTGCGGAGAGGCCGTAGTATCTTGCGGAAAGGCCTCCGCTCAGGCCGATGCAGAGCATCATAAGAATGTAAAGCAGGGTGTCCAGCCCAAGGGCTGCTATACCCTTGCGGCTGCCCAGCCTTGAAGCTATCGGCTTTGCCCGCACCGCAAAGGGGGCAAAGATTACCGAAAGCCCGAACAGCACCGCCGACGCCGCAGTGAAGAACCAGCTCCCGCCGGTGATGATGCAGCAGACTGCTAAAAGAAGCGTCAGGCTCACTGCAAAGGAGCCCAAGGTCCAGAGGGCCTTGTTTTCGGGGGCCAGCAGAGGAACTGCCGCAAGCGAGGCGGGTATCAGCATGGAAGCCAGCACTATCAGCACCCATGAGATGCCCCCCGTCGCCAGCCCGACGATCATGCAGATGAGCACCGGCAGCATGAACACTCCCGCCAGCACCGCCCCCACCGCTGCGCTCCTGCGCTTGAAAAATTTCGCCTGTGAGGAAAGGGCGCTCTCACGTTCAAGGCCGATGGACGTTTCTATCTCTGTGCTCTGGCGCATGGCTCTGAGCTGATCGGTGCAGGCGGCACATTCGGCAAGGTGCTCCTCCACAGCTATGCTGCTGCTCTCGCTGCAAACGCCGTCCTGATAAAGGGGCAGCAGGTCTCTTATAATATCGCAGTTATATTTCATTTTGGTCTAACCTCTCTTTCAGTTTCATTCTGGCACGGTGATAGGTGACTCTCGCCCATGATTCTGTTTTCTTGAAGATGATACCGATCTGACTGAATGAAAGCTCCCCGAAGACCCTCAGTTCAAAGACTTCCTTGTAGGGCTCCCCCAGATCGTGGAGGGCTAAGTGTATCTGAAAGCTCTGGTCCCTGTCGGTGATGCTTTGTTCAAGAGACTGCTCACTGTCAGGCACTTCCTCCGGGATCTCACCGCCATGCTTTGAATTACGCCGCAGCTCGTCTGTATACAGGTTTTTGGCAATTGCACAAAGCCACGAAAGCTGGTCGGAATCCCCTCTGAACTGATGCCTTGAGGTCATAGCCCGGAAGAAGGTCTCCTGAGTTATCTCCTGAGCGGTATCTTTGTTTCCCGCAAGGGTCATCACAAAGGAATAGACCTTCATGTAGCAGGCATCGTACATCTTTTCAAGGGTGTCACTCACCGTCACCGCACCTCCTTTCTTTTGTTCAAGGCAATACCGCATAGCTGCTGTGTGTCAGAAGCTTCAGCCGTGGGCCGTGTCGTTTTGCCTTTTCATAGGTTAGACGCAGAAGAACGCATTTCGTTACAAAAAATAAAAAATTTTTTTCAGGACTTTTTTTCAAACTTATATTACCATATATCAGGGGTAAAATCAAGCCTCGGAAAATATTATGTGTGAGGCGGAAATTAATTGATGCCGGCGGTTGATTTTTCAGGGAGGAAGTGGTATAATACAGGTAGCGCTGGCGCTAAGTGAATAATGAATAAAGAATAAATAATAGTGAATAATGTTGTGGACGCTCACGGGTTTGGTTTGGATTGAAAGACTGGTGCACGCTCATTTGTGGGGGCTTTCCGGTCGCCCCCACACCCCTTCGGATACACAATGTTTCGGGTGGGAAGGCTTTCGGAAGATACAAGCAGCAAC
>CADBTF010000208.1 GCA_902797485.1 uncultured Ruminococcus sp.
TATTCGTTGTCCTTATTCTTCTTGCTGGAAGCACCGACAACATAGCTGATGCTCATAAACATTGCAAAGAACATTACCGCAAGAGCAAAGATCATGCCGGTGTTCCACTTGACAAGCAGCTTGATACCGGCCTTGTCGTGGCCTACTCTGAACATCAGGCTGTTCTGATTTTTTCTGCATTTCTTCTTTTTCTTATCCTTATTGCAGCATTTCTTTTCAACTAACATAGTTGACACACCTCTTTCATATATTTATGCCGTTGCATTTGCTTTAGCGGCTTGTTTACGTTTTTTGCGTTCCTTAAAGAAGGTAATTATGAATTTGATACCCGTGCAGAACGCTATAGCTATCAGTGTTGAGGGCCTTACTCTTACAGTCAGCTCGGCGGCGCCGTCAAGCTTATTTTCTCCGAAGCAGCAGCGCACGTCGGCACGTTTAAGCTTCAGCGTAAAGAACAGGGCTATCTTTCCCAGAAGATCGAACAGTGCCCCCTGAACTGCGCCGTAGTAAATGGCGGCTTCGTGGGCGTCGAACCTGCCGACCTCAGCCCATATATCCACTCCCTCAAAGCGAATGGCCTTGCAGAATTTCTTGACTGCTTTCCAGCCGATAGGTATGTATGGCTTTACCAGTTCAAATTTTTCTTTAAGTGCAGCAAGCTTGCCCTTTGGCTTTGGTCCTGCGAGCTTGTCCTCTTTTTTGGACTCTTTCTTATCCGGCTTCTGCTTTTCTGCTTTGGCTTTCTTCTCACTGACGGCCTCTGCCTTATCACTGCTTTCGGTCAAAGCGGGAGTTGGGGGCTCAGTCTCCGGGGGCTCGTCGCAGCTTTCCGGTTCGTCTTCGTCAGCATCTTCAATATCATCCAGCTCGGAAAAATCGTCATCATTATATTCATAAGCAGGGGGAGCGTTGGGCTTTGCCGGCTGGCTGCTTTTCTTTCTTGGGTAAAGGGTCAGAAACAAATATTTGGCTGTGATCTTTACACCTTCGGCTCTGCTTGCTTTAACGTTTATGCTTAGTGAGAAATGCAGCAGTATTATTATTACTGCGAGTATTCCCAGCATAGTCCACCAGAAAATGCCAAGGTAGATCAGCAGGGCTATCACTGCTATAACTGCGATTACTGCACCGATCAGCTTTCCTTTTTTTATCTCTGACACCACCTTTATTGTATGATGTGTTGGGTGTCTGGGCGGCTATTAGCCGCCCAGACTCTCCCCCTCATTCGTTTTCTCAGCCTCCATGACCTCATCAAATGTCACCTGTGCCTGCTGCTCCGGCAGCGGAGGCAGTTCACTGATGCTTGAGATCTGGAAGGAACGCAAAAAAGCGTCAGTAGTCTTGTAGGCAATAGGGCGGCCCGGCAGCTCCAAACGCCCCGCTTCGCAGAGAAGCCCCTTCTCAACCAGTGAATTCACCGTAGAGGAGGAATCCACACCCCGCACGCTTTCAACAAAGCTCTTTGTCACAGGCTGATTGTAAGCAACGATCGTCAGTACCTCCATTGCCGCCGCCGAAAGCGCCGTGTTTTTCTTGATCTCAAAGGCGGACTTGATCTGCTCTGCAAATTGCTGCTTAGTGGCAAGCTGATAGCAGTCCTCCAGGTGCAGCAGCTCTATCCCGGAGTCCTCCCGGGAGTATTTCTCCTCCAGAAGCCGGATAACATCTTCAAGCTCTGCCGGCTCAATGCCTGCCGCAAGTGCAAGCTTGTCCGATTCTATAGGGTCGCCGCCGGCAAAAAGTATCGCTTCTGCTGCCGCAGCTTTTTTCTCATTCTCCATTTTATATCCTCAGTTGTACAGCCGCCCGATAGCTCACTGTCCCCTCAATCGTGAGAGCATTTCTCCAGTAGTATCTCCGGCCATAGTAATTGCTTTTCAGCTTGGTGTTTTGTTTGTATCTTTCAGGCTTCTCGCAGGAAGCTAAAACAGCATAGCCCTCGTCTGTGGAGCTATCCATACCAGGGAGCCTCTGTGAAGAAATACTGTCCATATTTGCGGACAGCAGCTCATCAGCCGCAGCAATGTTCCTGTCCGATATTTCGGACTTATCTATTTTGTCCGGCTCACTGCTGTTCCTGTTTATCTCTGTCACCATAGGCGCAAACGCAGGTATAGCAGCTATCTCCGGCAGACGCAGTGCCGCAGTGTGTGCGGTCTCAAGGGCAAGCTGAGCAGTCTTGATGATGACCCTTGACCTGCTCTCAATGATCGCTTCCTCCGCACCCGAAATGCCTTCGTCAGCTGTGATCTCAGGGTGCTTTTCGTCAAGAGCTTCTTCGACATCTGCACCCTCTGTATCTTCTTCGTCAGTCTCAATTTCAGATGCGTTATCTGATACCTCTGCGTCAGAGAGTTCAGCTTCGGCGTTGTCTTCACCGTCAGTATCCTGTGTACGCCTCAGAGATATAACAGTGTTGTCATCATTCAGGTAAATGTTTCCTGCCTTGGCAAGCTCCAATACCGCCAGAAAGGTGGCTATCCTTTCAGAGCGGTCCGTCATGCCGTCGTATAGAGTGGACATATCAAAATGCCCGGCGGTGTAAAGCCTTTCCAGCACATAGCTGATCTTGGACTCCACCGAGACTATCCTCTTTGACACCAGCGGAGAGAATATATTCGCCCGCAGGGGAGTGTAATTCTTTACCTTGCCGGCAATAGCCATGTATGCGTCGTATAGCTCCTGCTTGTCGTGCAGGCGGGTGTACTGCTTGTTGACCGGCAGCTTGACCGGCGCCCTTACAAACACCAGCCCTCCGGCGTAGTCGTCTCTCAGACGCTGGGCGGCAAGCTTGGCAAGAGAATATTCTATCATCTTGCCCTGGAGCTCCTTTTTAAGCTCCTCCGCTTCCTCCGGCTGAGGCAGCAGATAGCAGGTCTTTATATATATCAAGCGGGCGGCCATTTCAAAGAAATCGGCAGCCAGCTCGTAGTCGAGGCTTTCGATTTCCTCAATATACTGCAAATACTGTTCCAGCAGCAGGCTGATCTCAATATCGTAGATATTCAGCTTGTGCTTGGATACCAGGTGTAAAAGCAGGTCAAGAGGTCCCTCAAAGGCGTCGAGCTTAAATTTCAGCTCCTCCATTACACAACAGCCTTGATTATCAGGTCTACCCAGAAGGTCAGCTTATCCATCAGCCAGAACATTCCGTTCTGTACCCAGCTGAGCGGGGTGTCAAGGGCGCCCGTTACCAGAAGCAGCAGGAATCCCAAAGAAATATACAGCTGATTTTCAGCAATGAATCTGTCAAATTTAGCCGGGGTGAAATAGCCAAGTATCTTTGAACCGTCCAGCGGGGGAATTGGTATCAGGTTAAAGGCTGCAAGACCTACGTTTATAAGTGTAAAGTATGAGAAAATAAGCGTCAGCCAGTAAAGCCCCTCGTTGGGATTAGTGAGATAAATCGCTTCGCTGATCTTGTAGAATACCATGCCAATAAGCCCCACGATCAGGTTCATGATCGGCCCGGCGGCAGCCGTCAGTGCCATGCCGGAGCGGTATTTTTTAAACCTGACAGGGTTTACCTGCACCGGCCTTCCCCAGCCGAAGCCGGTGAAAAAGATACATATTGCGCCCACAGGGTCAATGTGTGCCAAAGGGTTAAGGGTCAGTCTGCCCTGATAGGTCGGCGTGTCGTCACCAAGCTTTGTGGCTGCCCAGGCATGAGCGAACTCATGCACAGGTATGACCAGAAAAATGACGATCAGCTTAACGCCGTATCTGAGTATATCAGCTTGATCGAAATGCATAATAAGCTCCTTAATTTTTCATATATACTCTATTATAACACAATTCAAAAAATAATGCAAGCATTTTTTCAGCCCGCCGGCTGACGCTGTATTAAAGAGCAATGCTCTCAATTTTCATGTAGCTCTTTAAGCTCAAATTTTCCGTTTTCAAATACAGCATAGCTGTTGGCAGTGCCGTTTTTTGGCAGGGCGACAGAACCGCAGTTTATATAGGTGAAGCCCCCGCAGTCTGTGATCTCCGGGATATGAAAATGCCCGTTGAGCAGATATGCCCCCTTTGGCAGCTGGGGAGGTGTCTCCTTATTGAAATGATGACCGTGTGCGGCGAACAGCTCACAGCCGTCAGCATACAGCCAGGCGTATTCTGCCAATACCGGGAAGCTCAGCATCATCTGGTCTACCTCACAGTCGCAGTTGCCCCGGACGCATATTATCTTTTGTGCATAGCGGTTCAGCAGCTCGGCAACACCCTTTGGGTCATGCCCCTTCGGGAGGGGATTGCGTGGCCCGTGATAGAGCAGATCTCCCAGCAGAAGCAGCTTCTCTGCACCCTCACGCTCAAACTGCTCCATGAGCCTTTCGCACCAAAAGAGTGAGCCGTGAATGTCAGAGGCTATCATCAGCTTCATTTTATGCCTCCTGACCTGCACTCTGCTTGAAGCTTGCCAGTGCGTTGTACTCTGAGCGTATCAGCTTGTAGATCTCGCAGCCACGGTCCTTTTTGTATTTCTTGACAATAGATAAATACAGCTTCTGCTTGGTATCGGTCTCCTCAAAGAGCCTGCAAACAGTGGCTATCTCCTCCTCAGAGCAGTTATCTGCCAGCAGCTTTTCCAGCTCCTTGACGAGCTGGCTCTTCTTGGCTTTCCTGCGGCCGGTGCGCTTCTTTTCAGAGGGCTTTTTCTTTTCGGCTGTCTTCTTGGTATTATTTTCCTCCGGCTCGGGAGCTTTATCTGTCTCCTCCGGCTGGCCGGGCTCCTCGGGCTTGGTGTTTGCAGCAGCAAGCTCACGGGTGAACATATCAAAGAGCTCTGAATCATCAAGATGCGGTTTTTCATCAGCTTCAGGCTCTACCTCCGGTACAGGCTCCTGTATTTCTGCCTCCGGTACTGCCTCTGCCTCCGGCTGGGGAGCGGGCTCTGCCTGAACAGTCTCCTGCTCAAGGGCTTCCTTTATTTTCAGATATTTCGGTCTCAGAACCTTGTATATTTCGGTGGCGTGTGCCTTGAAGATCTTGGCAAGAGCGTTGTGGAAATCCTCCTTGTCCTCAGCTTCGGAAGCGCAGGATATAACAACGTCTGTTTCCTCATCTGAAAGGTCAACTATCCCCAGCAGAGCATTATGTATAAGCTCCTTTGCAGACTGGGGCTTCCTGCCCCGCCTGTGTGAGCTCTTTTCTGTTTTCTTAGCCTTGACCGGCTGGGCCTCCGGCTCGGGAGCGGGCGCTTCAACAGCCGGAACATCTATTGCTTCGATCAATTCAGCTGTTTCTTCGGCAGGGGCAGGCTCAGCGGGAAGCTCTGCTTCAATTTTCTCCGGAACGGGTGCTACGGTAAGCTTCGGCGCTTCGATCTCTGGAGCAGCTTCTTCGGCCACGGGAGCAGCAGCAGCCTGCTTTCTGGCGGATGTCCTGGCAAAGGCTACCGCCGCAGCCAGGGTCTGTGTGCGGAATACTGTGACGCTGTTTTTGTCAGCATAGCTCACGTTCCAGAAATCATGGAGCTTGTCAAAGCCCTTGTCTCCGCTGATGATGAATATATGGCTGTAAAGCTCCTTAGCCAGCAGGTAGCCCAGCAGAGTGGAAAGCTGGAAATCCAGTGCGTTCTTTCCGCCCACCCGGACCTTTAAATATTCAATGTCCGCCACAGAGGTCATGACCTTTCTGTGCATCTCAAAGCTTATGGTGTCAGAGTTCTCGCTGTAAAAGATGATTACCTTATCCTCCGGAGAGAGCAGCTCGATACCTGTGAGCCCCTTGGATTTTACATTTTCAAAATCAATTAAATATGCCTTCATTTACAATATCCTTTCTGTAAGCGATCTGTTATCGCTTTTTTCTTACTATGAATACCGCAGCTCCGCCGGCTGCCAGAGCGCAGGCCACACATACTATCACCACAACAAGGCTGTTGCCCTGCAGCTTGGTAACATCGTCGTCGGGAGCGGCAGCGGTTTCGGCCTCGTATGCCTGCTGATAGCTGTATTTGCGGGCAGTGATGGTCTTGTCAAGGGCCTCGGCTATGAGCTTGTGGCCCTCGGCGTTGGGGTGAATGTCTATCTTGGAGATGTTTGTAAGCTCCTTGGCCTTGCCGTCAAACTGCGGCGCTACCTCGCAGACCGTGTAGCCCTGTGCGGAGTGGCTGCGGATTATCTCGTTTAGCTTGCCTATTTTTTCCTTTGCAATATCGCTGAGCCCCGGAACGAGCTTGAATTCCTGCAAAGGGTCATAGAGTGTTTGCAGGATAAACGCACCGCCTGTTTTTCCCTGTATATAAGCAGCGATCTCATCAAGGTTTTTCTCAAAGGCCGTCAGGTTGCGGTCCAGCTTTTCTTTAAGCTTCCCCATTGAGAGCATCAGCTTGACAAGCGCTCCTGCGTCCGCCTGACTGTCGGCGCCCACGCCGGTTTCCGAAAGCAGCTCCCAGAGAGCGTGCAGAATGTCATTGCCGCCGATAGAGACAACAACGCAGTCAGCATTTGAAAGCCCCTCGTCGCACTGGCCGGACTTCAGCAGTGTCAGCAGGTCGTCAGAGGTGTTGCCGTCAACTGCAGCGTTCGTCAGGGTAAAGGGGCAGTCCGGCGGCATAAGAGGGGAGTATTTATCCTTCAGGATATTAGCATAAGAGCGGCATTTGTCCTTTCCGTCGGCGTAGCCCTCAAGCCCGAAGCCGGTAGCAATGGAGTCTCCCATAACATACATTGAATGAGGTGCCGGCAGCTCGACCTCTCTGTAGGCGGTTTCCGCACTTGCAGACGGCGCTCCCGCAAGCATGACAGCACCGGCCATTAGGGTGCATACTATTCTTCTGAACATATCTCTCCCTCCGTTCTGATAAAACACTATACAATACTTATTATATCATACATTCTGAAATTTTACAACTGTTTTTTTCAAATATCTTTTTGCGGTCTCTCCGGGGGCTAATTGTAGAATTTTTGTAATGCGTTTTGTGCGATTTGACAAAAGAATTTGCTTGCCTATTGACTTTTTAGGTGAAATAGTATATACTATATATATGTATTTTTATGCCCGGTCAGGCCGAATATGCAGTGCTGTTTTATTTTACCTGCCGAGATCCTTTATGAAATGAGCTGAGCATTATGGCAGTGGGTTCGCCGTTATGGAACAGAATATTTGGTGAGGGCTGGCAGGCTGTCTCGGAGCTTAATCCGGATACCGGCCTTTTTCTGATCGACCACCGATCCCGGGCCGCAGATACTGACGCCAACGCCTTGAGGATACTTGATTTCAAGTCACACCCCACCTATGATGAGCTTTGTCAGACGCTCACCCAGCTGGCAGAATTCGATTCAAGGTCTGCGGTCACTCTGAGAACTATAGAGAGCACTCCGGAGTTTACAGCCGGACTGCTGAAAGCCTCCAAGAGGGAGATCCACCGAGATGAGGATATTATCCTGCCGGTATTTACCCAGTCCCGCCTTGTGGAGGCCATGATAAAAAGCAAGGCTCCGTCATTGTTTGCCCTGCTGCAGCTTGAGGAACGTGACAGAATGACACTGACAGGAGCGCAGATCTTCGCCGCTGTCTCGGCTATCATTTCAGCTTCCCCTAAAAGCCTTATGCTTTCAGAGCAGTCCAGGACACGCTTCTGGCTCTACCTGCCGGAGTTTGACGGCGACGAGGTAGACTTTTTAAGCACCTTGCAGTCAGCAGTCGAAGCCTGCTCCAATGACAGAGACCCTGAATCTGACCCGGACAACCGCTACAGCCTGACATTCTCTGCGGGCTGCGGTGCAGCGTCTGATGTGCCCTCACAGAGAATGCACACAGCTGAGTATACCCTCTATGAGGCGGCTTCTCACGGAGTCGGCAGCATTTGCCTCTACTCAACGGAAAAATATGAGAGCCAGAAAAGTGAGTATGCCGGTATCAGGAAATTCCTGCACTTGATAGATAACAACCTTTTTGCCTATCATTTCCAGCCCATAGTTGACGTCCGTAACGGCGAAGTCGTGGCTTATGAGGCCCTTATGCGGACTGATAAGAGCATCGGTATGCGCCCGGTCGAGGTGCTGGGCTATGCGGCACAGCTAAAGCGGCTTTATGATATTGAAAAGCTGACTATGCGCAATACCCTTGAGGCAGTCTACAATCATCAGGAGGCCCTCCATTCGAGAAAGCTCTTTATCAATTCTATCCCTGCCCATATGCTCTCTGAGGCAGACTGGGGCGAGCTTGAATCCCGCTACGGCGAGCTGCTGGAAAAGCTTGTGATAGAGCTGACAGAGCAGAGCGAGCCCTCTCCTGAAATGCTGGAGGAGATACACCGCAGGCTTGAGAAGAACCATATGCAGCTGGCTATCGACGATTACGGCACCGGCTATTCAAATACATCAAACCTTGTAAAGTACAAGCCCAATGTGGTGAAGATCGACCGGGCTTTGATAGAGGAGATCAACACCAAGCCCAAGATGCAGAGGCTTGTGGGCGGGCTTATCGAGTTCATGCACGAAAACGGTTACCTTGCCCTTGCCGAGGGCGTTGAGACATACGAAGAAATGCGCACCATGATGAAGCTTGGCTCTGACCTTTTGCAGGGCTTCTATGTGTCAAGGCCGAAGCCTATAATGATATATGAGATCGCCTCCAAAATAAAGGAGGAGATCGTAAAGATCAATCTGGAATTTTCCAGCGATGTCACCAGAAGCTACCACCCGGAAGCCGACGAGAACGTTGACCTCTGCGACCTTGTCTCTAACCGCTATAACACAGTGTTCATTGAGAAGGATAATGTCACCCTGACAGGTGAGCGTGACAAGCTGCTGAATCTTATCATTCTTATTAAGGACGGCTTCAAGGGCAAGCTCAATTTCAAAAATGTCTGCCTCTCCTCCGAGCGTACAGATGCGATAGTATCACTGGGAGAGAATTCACAGGTCGAGATCGGCATTGAGGGAAACAATGAGCTGCTCTGCCGGGGAATAAGCGTGCCTACATCTGCTTCGCTCCTGATAAGCGGCAACGGCAATCTCTTTATCCGTGCCGAAATGTCCAACAGCTTTGCTATCGGCTGCGACAGTGAGCACAGCCCCGGAAATATAGCCTTTGACATCAGCGGAGAGGTCTCTGTCGAGACCAGCGGCGAAACAGCTGTCGGCATTGGCGGCGGCCGCAACGACGGCAACACCTCCATATCCCTGAAGGGCGGCGTTTTGAACCTTGCCGGCTCCGGCACCCACTGCGTTACCCTTGGGAATTTTTCGGGCAACAGCATCATTGAGATCAGCGAGTGCGGCTGCAGCTGGGACATAAGCTCCACAAATGCTGTAGGCATCGGCTCTCTTGAGGGCAGCACCAGCATTACTGTAAAGAACTATAGCTTTAATGCTAAAATGCGGGGCTCCAATCTGTGCGCTATCGGCGTGGGCCATAAGGGTACAGGCAGAGTGTCTATCGCCAACGGGCGCTTCGCGGCCAATATGCACGGAAGCAACCTTAAATGCGTCGGCACCTATCAGGGCAAGCTTGACTGCGACCTGCATTTCTCACAGATCAATCTGGAATGTGAGGGCCGCTTTGCTGCAGGTATCGGCGACATAGAGGGCAGCGGCGATATTATTATCGACCAGTGCGGAGTCAAGTGCCATATGCTTTCCAGCAACTACATTGATTTCGGCTCCCGTGACGGTTCCCTCAGCGTAGACGGCACCGAGCAGGAGGTCGTAATAAATGACTGACCGCCATTGGAACAGTATTATCAAAGCCGGACATTTCTGTTCGGCTTTTTTGCGCTGACTGTATCTGTAAAGTTTCACCCTCTTGACTTTTTCAATGTAATGTGTTAAACTATAATCAGATTTAACACTTTACATTATGATAACGGAGGATACTGTTATGAGAGAAAAGCTCGAAATCAAAAACCTTGACGATCTCTACGAGGCAGTGCTTTGCCTTGAAACAGTTGAGGAATGCAGACTGTTCTTCAAGGACCTTTGCACTATCCCTGAGTTAAAGGCACTTTCACAGCGCTTTCAGGTGGCTAAGCTTTTGGTGGAAAATCATGTCTACAGCGATATAGTCAGTGAGACCGGCGCATCAACTGCTACTATCAGCCGTGTGAACCGCTCTATCTCATACGACGGCAGCGGCGGCTATAATATAGTGTTCGACAGATTAAAGGCCAAGGAGGAGCAGAAATGAGCGGCTATGGCCGTTTTGCAGATTTCTACGACAGACTGACAGAAAACGTCCGCTATGATGAGATCGCTGATGCTGTTGAAAAATA
>CADBTF010000209.1 GCA_902797485.1 uncultured Ruminococcus sp.
AAGATAACAAGCGAGCCTTATGTCACAGATACGGAGGGAAATGCTGTAAATTTTAATAACATAAAAGACACGAATGTGGATTTTATGTTGGGCACTAAGCTGTCAATAGCGTCACACATCGCCAAAATACGCAATTCAAAAGGTGATGAGCTTAGTGTCAATACTATCAGTGACGGCGACCCGCTTGAGATCTACACCAGCAGTGACGGTGAGGTGGTGTTTAAGAAATTTTCGCCGGTGGGGGAGCTGGATCAGGGCACTGCTCAAGCGGCGGAGGTGATTTCTAAGCTGACCGGTGAGGCTGCGCTTGTTTTTGACAGAGACCATGTGGTGGCGGTGTCCGGGGCAAGGAAGATAGAATATGCTGAAAGGCGGCTCTCCCCGGCATTGGAGGATCTGATCGAGCAGCGAAAGAGCTACGCCTATGACCGCCCTGAGACCCCTCGCCTTTTCCCGATAGAGGGGCTTGACAAGCCGGCTTTAGCAGCGGTGCCGATCATCTCTGCGGGAGATGTTATCGGAGCAGTGGCGCTCATCAGCACCAACGGCAACCCGAAGCCGGACGAGAAAAACCTTATGCTTGCCAAGGCTGCGGCTATGTTTTTAGGCAAGCAGATCGAAAACTGAGAATGTATCAGTAGTAACACAGGCCGGAAGATAACTGCTTCCGGCCTGTGTTTTTGCCGGGGCATAAGCTTGACATCGGGCGGGAATTGAGTTATAGTTAATTTATGGGATCAGTATAAGGCTGTACAGTGCTTTCTGCGGCAGCCATTATAAAAAGGAGCTTTGATATGTCAGAAAATGTTCTTTCACGTTTTTTGCGGTATGCAAAAATAAACACTCAGTCAGATGAGGATTCAGCATCATTTCCCAGCACCGGCGGGCAGAGGGTGCTGGCGAAGCTGCTCGTTGATGAGTTATTGCGGCTTGGCTTGTCTGACGCTGCCTATGACGAAAAAAGCGGCTGCGTCTATGCACATATCCCGGCCAACGACGGCGGCCTGAACCCTAAGACCCTGGGCTTTATCTCCCATATGGACACCTCGCCGGAGACCTCAGGCGAGAACGTCAGGCCGAGACTGATCGCTGATTACGACGGAGGGGATATTATGCTCAGCGAGAAGCTGGGGATAGTGCTGTCACCGGAGATGTACCCGGAAATGAGGAACTATGTGGGCAAGACGCTTATCGTCACTGACGGCAACACTCTCTTAGGCGCTGACGATAAGGCAGGAGTGGCAGAGATAATGACAATGGCTGAAAGGCTCATATCCGACGGTGATCTGAAGCACGGCAGGATAGCAATTGCCTTTACGCCCGACGAGGAGATCGGCGGCGGCATTGCACGGTTTGATCTGGAGCGCTTTGGAGCTGACTATGCTTATACTGTTGACGGCGGAGCTCTTGGGGAGCTGGAATATGAGTGCTTCAATGCGGCCTCAGCGGAGGTGACGGTGAGGGGAGTGAATATCCACACAGGGGAAGCCAAGGGCAAAATGAAAAACGCCTCCCGCATCGCTTTGGAATTTGACGGCCTGCTGCCGGCAGGGGAGAGGCCGGAGCTCACTGAGGGTTATGAGGGCTTTTTCCACCTGGAGAGCATCAGGGGCGGAGTTGAGAGTGCAGAGCTTGAATATCTTATCCGGGACCACGACAGGGAGAAATTTGAGCAGAAAAAGCAGCTGATGATCTCCATAGCCGGGGGGCTGAATGAGAAATACGGTCAGGGAACTGTGGAGCTTGTGATAAAGGACACCTACCGCAATATGCGGGATAAGATCTGCCCGGACAATATGTTCCTGATAGAACAGGCGGAGGCTGCTATGCGTCAGCTGGGGATCGAGCCTAAGATACAGCCTATCCGGGGCGGAACAGACGGTGCCAATCTTTCATGGCGGGGGCTGCCTTGCCCGAATCTCTGCGCCGGAGGCCATAATTTTCACGGCAGATATGAGTATTGCTGTGCGGAGTCCATGGAGAAGATAACAGAGCTGCTTATCAAGCTGGCAGTAAGCGGAAGCTATATTAAACGACATTGAAATTGCTTCTTTGCGAACTTCGCAAAAGCATATATTCGACTTTTACTCGTTCTCAAAGTGCAATTTCTA
>CADBTF010000210.1 GCA_902797485.1 uncultured Ruminococcus sp.
ATTTTTAATTTATAGCCCTCTCACGCTTGATTTCTCTTTGTTTTTCTTCATTTCTCTCGTTTTCTTGGTTTTCATTTTATTTTTCATGCAGGGTGCCGGCAAAATAAAAAACCGGCAGGAGCTCTGCCGGTCCGGTTCACATCATTGTCAGCTTGATATTCTGTTTTGCGTCGGCGGCATCAGTAAAGATCTTGAGCACCTTGGCTGACAGGCTCTTGTCCTCTGCCTCGTCAAAATCCGATACCAGCAGCTCTATCTCTTTATCGGTATAAAGCAGGAACTCCGCAAGTTCCTCCAAGGTCTCAAAATCTTTATCTGATATGACCGAACTGATGTAGCCGAGAAAGTCGGGCTCGCTTTTAAACATAATGTCGTCAATAAGCACTAACATTACAAAATCCCTTTCTGTGAAAATCTCTTACAGCTCATAGATAATAACTCCGTCAGTAATGCTCTTAGCCTTACCCATGGCGATCTTAAAGCTGCTCAGGCGGTCTGAGTCAGGAACGATAACAGCTGCCTCTGCGTCCTCCTTAGAGCAAAGCACGTCTCCGGCTGAGACCTTCTGGCCGACAGTGACAAGGGGCTCAATCACCTCGCCGCTGTTATCGGCGTTGATACAGACCAGTACCACAAGCTCGTCCTCAGATGATAACGTATAGGTGTGACCGTTATCTGAAATATCCACAACTGTGCCATTGACAGGAGCAGAGATCTCCTCGGCTGCGCAGCTCACTCCGAAGCCCTCTCCGAGAATCTTTGAAGATATAGCCTTATTCGCCGCCAGCGAAAGGTCAAACACCTCTCCGATACAGCAGGTGCGGATAACACGCTTCTTGCTGTTTTCCTTGCTTCCTTTATTTCTGAACAATGTCACTGTTTACACCTCTCTTCCTTCTCTACATATTATTTTAACAAATTATATCTTCTTTTGCAATAGAATTTTGACTAAAAAATTAATTTTAAAGATTTTTTGTTAATAGTGACGAATTTGGTGTACAATATTTAGTCAGATTTATCAGCAGTAACAAACAATTGTTTTTATCTGAAATGCCTTTTTGATATATTGGATAATTAAATATCATTTATATAATATCCGGCCGCTTTTCTGGTGAGAAGCAGACCGCTGCACATACAGCTGACTCAGGATATTTAATATAAAAACATTGACGTTTCCTTATAAATATGATATAATATCTGCATATATATTTATAATAGTATTGGAGGTTTTTGACAAATGAAAAGCATAACTGAGCTTGGGTTCAAAAAGCTGGACCCCTCTGACCTTGGAAAGGATTTTGACGTGTTCACTAAGATCGGCTCCGAGTGGATGCTCGTCACTGCCGGCACGCCGGAGAGCTTCAACACCATGACAGCTTCATGGGGATTTGCCGGGATAATGTGGAACAAGCCCTGTGTGATAACCGCTATCCGCCCGCAGCGCTACACCAAGGAGTTTATCGACAGAGAGGGATCATTCACCCTTTCCTTTTACCCTGCCGATATGCGAAAGGCGCTGGCCTTCTGCGGCTCCAACAGCGGCAGAGATGTTGACAAATGCGAAAAGACCGGCCTTACCCCCATGCTGGCAGAGGGCTCCGTTGCCTTTGAGCAGGCCAGCAGAGTGCTGGTTTGCAGGAAGCTCTATGCTCAGGAGATGTCCGGCGAAGGCTTTTTTGATAAAAGCATCGTGTCAGAGCAGTATTCCCGTGATGACTACCACACGGCCTACTACGGCGAGATAATCGCCGCTTATGTAAAGCAGTAAAGCACAAACAAAGAAAACCGGGAGCATACACCGCCAGCTGCGTGGTATGCTCCCGCTTTTGTATTCAGGCATTCTCAGCCCATTCCTCCATCATTTCATCAAGCCTGCGGCGGGCATCGTCCAGCTCGGCGCATTTCTGAGTCATCAGCGGGAAATCAGCCGCCACCGCCGGGTCAGATATCTCGGTCTCCAGCTCTGCGATCTTCTCCTCAAGGGAAGCTATGCAGTCCTCCAGCTCCTTTACCCTTGCCCGGCGCTTTGCGTCCTCGGCACGCTGCTGCTTTGAGCGGTACTGGCGCTGCTTGTTCTCGTTATAGGCTGCCAGCTGTTCCGCCTGCTTCTGCTCCTGACGGATATGCTCCGCCTCCTGCTGTTCGGCTTCTATCACACGGGCGTAGGCGTCATAATTGCCCTCAAAGCTCCTTGCCCCCTCCGGGGAGAGCTCCACCACACGGGAGGCAACCTTATTTATAAGATAGCGGTCGTGGGAGACAAGTATGATCGTGCCGGCAAACTCCGCAAGGGCGTCCTCCAATACCTCCTTGGTGCCGAGGTCGATATGGTTTGTGGGCTCGTCCAGTATCAGCACATTTCCACGCTGCAGGGCCATATGCGCAAAGCAGAGCTTGGCCCTCTCGCCGCCGCTGAGCACTGACACCGGCTTGAACACGTCTTCGCCGCTCATCAGCACCGAGCCCAGCATATTCCGTGCCTGCTGCTCAGAGATGCGGGGGAATTTCCTGTCAATGGAGCCGATAGCTGTATCGTTCATATTCAGGCTGGAATGTTCCTGATCGAAATAGCTGATCTTCACATTGCCGCCCCAGCTTATGCTTCCGCCCTCGTGGGGGATAAGCCCCTGTATGAGCTTCAGCACGGTGGTCTTTCCGATGCCGTTAGGCCCTATGATCGCCAGATGCTCGCTGCGTCTGACATGCAGCTCCAAAGAGGGCATCAGCTGTTTTTTCTTGTCTCCCTGCCCCACCTCTACCGGGCAGTTCTGCACCTTGACTATATCCTTGGTAGGCTCTATGTCATATTCAAGCTTTATCTTCGGGGGCTTCTGATAGGTAATCGGCTTGTCGATGCGCTCTATCCTTTCCAGCATATGCTCACGGGATTTAGCCATTTTAGCAGTAGAAGCCCTTGTCTTGTTCCTGACGATATAATCCTCAAGCTTTTCGATCTCCCGCTGCTGGGCCTCATACTCCTTCATCTGCCTCTCCACATTCATTTTCTTCTGAACGAGATAATCGGAATAGCCGCCCTTGAAGGAGGTGAGCCGCCCGTTCTCTATCTCGCAGATGCGTGAGCAGACCTTATCAAGGAAATACCTGTCGTGAGAGACTATCAGTATCGAGCCCTTATAGCTTTTCAGGTAGCCCTCCAGCCAGGTGAGGGTCTTGAAATCCAGGTGGTTGGTAGGCTCATCCAGGATAAGCAGGTCGGGCTGTTCAAGCAGCAGCTTAGCCAAAGCAAGGCGGGTCTTTTCACCGCCGGAGAGTGATGAGATCAGTCTGTCTCTTGGGGTATCCCCAAAGCCCATGCCGTTTAAGATCATATTGATCTTGACGTCCATACGGTAACCGTCATGGGCCTCGAAATATGAGGACAGGCGGGAATATTCCCCGCTTATCATTTCCAGCTGGTCGGCGGCAAGGTTAGTCATCTGCTGCTCAAGCTTTTCCATTTGGCTCTTTGCTTCCAGCAGAGGCTCAAAGGCCCGGAGCATTTCCTGACCGATAGTGTTGGAGCTTTCAAGCCCGCTGTTCTGCGCTAAGTATCCGATCGCCGCATTATTCGCCACTGATACAGACCCAAGGCCCTCCGGGGTCCTGTCAAAGCCAATGCTGCCGGTTATGATATTGAGCAGAGTGGTCTTCCCGCAGCCGTTCCGCCCGATAAGGCCTACGGCTTCGTTATTCTCCACCGTCAGGCTTATGTCCTTCAAGAGGGGCTCACCGTTAAAGTATTTATAGATATGTTCAATATTAAAGAGCATTTTTTCCTCCGTCAAATTGCAGGATAGTTCAGTATTGTTATGATTATAACAAATCCCCATAATTTTGTCAACCGCCCTGCCCCAGGCAAACACAAAAAGAAGCTGACCGCAAAAGCGATCGGCTTCTTTCATATACTGTCTGATGCAGGCCGGTCATTGATCGGCAGCCGAGAGATACTTGATCGCCTCGGTGGCTGCTACGGCACCGTCTGCGGTGGCGGTCACCAGCTGGCGGACCTCCTTGACACGGTTATCCCCTGCCACGAACACTCCCGGTGCGGCAGTGCGGCAGTTTTCGGCAGCCTCGGCATAGCCGGCGCTGTCCAGCTTTATCACAGATGCAAAGTTCTGATTTTCGGGTATGCGGCCCACTGCTACGAACAGCCCGTTCACCGGCAGCTCTGTTACGGCTCCCGAATTGTCTGTCACCTCAACGGCTGTCAGCTTCTTGTCTGCGATCAGCTTGGTGACACGGCTGTTAAGCACAAACTCCACATTCTCCCGCTCACGCAGCTGGGCGGCTGTGCTTTCGTCACCTCTGAATTCGTCACGCCGGTGGATAACATAAACCTTCTCTGCCAGATCAGCAAGATAGAGTGCGTCTTCTAAAGCGGTGTTGCCGCCGCCCACAACTGCGACTTTTTTCTTCCGGAAAAACGCTCCGTCACAGGTGGCGCAATAGCTCACTCCCCTGCCCACCAGCTTATCTTCGTCCTCTACTCCCAGCTTGCGGTTTTCAGAGCCGGTGGCTATGATAACAGCCCTTGCCTCATAGCTGCCCTGCTGGGTCACCACAGTCTTTACCTTGCCCTCCTTCAGATCCACAGCCTTCTCGAACTTGAATTCTGCGCCCAGTGCCTGAGCCTGCTCATAGACCCTGGTGGCAAAATCGAAGCCGGAGATATGGGCAGCAACGGGGTAATTTTCAATATCCGGGGTGTTGATTATCTGGCCGCCGTAGCTTTTTGCCTCCAGGACCAGCACGCTCTTGTTGGCACGTCTGGCATAGATAGCCGCAGTCATACCGGCGGGGCCTGCGCCGATTATTATAATGTCATACATAGCTGCCTCCGATCAGAGCAGTGCAAGGACCTTGTCCTTGGGGATCAGGCCGATGCTTCTGTTGACCTCGGCACCTCCCTTGAATACCACCAGACAAGGGATAGAAGAAACATCGTATTCCTCGGCAAGCTCGTCCTCATCGTCAATGTTGATAGAAACGATCTTCACATCATCTCTCTCGGCAGCGATAGCGTCGAGAGTCGGTCTCATCATACGGCAGGGGCCGCACCAGTCTGCGTTGAAATCAGCGATAACAGGCTTATCAGAGCCCAGGACCTCTGCTGCGAAATTTTCCTTTGTAACATCTATTACTTTCATTTCAATTGCTCCCTTCAAATATTATTGTCCAAATTATTGTACTGTTAAAGTGCCTCGCCCTTCATGAGCTTAACTATATCCTTGGATATCTCCACCGGCTCAACAGTGGGGTTGTATCTCTTTACAACATTGCCCTCCTTGTCAATAAGGAACTTGGTGAAATTCCACTTGATGTCGTTAGGAGCCTTGGTGGTCTTTGAGATAGCCTTAACTGCCTTCATGGCAGCCTTGGCCTTGAGGCCCTTGACCTCCTCCTCCGGCTGCTGCGCTTTCAGATAGGTGTATACAGGAGATTCATTCTCGCCGTTTACGTCGATCTTAGCCATCTGGTCAAACTGTGTTTTGTACTTGGCGGTGCAGAACTGGTGTATCTCCTCGTCAGTTCCGGGTGCCTGATTCATAAACTGGTTGCATGGGAAATCGAGGATCTCGAAGCCCTTGTCGTGATAGAGCTCATAGAGCTTTTCCAGCCCCTCATACTGCGGAGTGAAGCCGCAGCCGGTAGCGGTATTTACCACCAGAACGACCTTGCCCTTCAGCTCTGCCAGGTCAAGCTCACCCTCTTTTCTCTTTTTAACTTTGAAATCATAGATCGACATAACTAATTCCTCCTTTAAAACTTTGTGTTATAAACTGTCTGCCAAAGTAAGCATTAATCAACTGCTTATTCTGCTTATGCACTGTTCTCTTTAACTCAATTAAATTGTATCAAATTTAATTTGATTTGTCAAGGCTAAATCGCCATTGTTTACATTTTGTTAATACTATTCCCTTCTATCTCAGATATATGTGGAGCGTGTACCAAAATGTTATATTTTTGATATAAAAGTTTAAGTTTAGGTATTGACAAACGGTGACTACCCTGATATAATATTAACTGCGCTCGCAAAAAGTCGAGATCGCAGATAATAAGTATAACCAACCGATGTTAGGTAGAATGATTCATGTAAGTCCCAAGGGGCGAAGTATGTTCATTTGATAGTTCTGCCAGGCATCGGGTTTTTATTTTGCCCAAAAAGAAGCTTGAAAATTGAATACCCTCAAATCCGGAGGCCGGCCCGGGGAAGCACAGCCACGACCCGCACAAGCGGCGAGCGTGCCAAGGGGACCCGGAGGAGAGGAAACAATTCGTATTTGTTGACATGAACTTTACCAAGGAGGTAAACGCTATGAAAAAACAGTTTAACAACATTCGTGTATGTGCAGAGAATATGGGCAGCAAGAGAGGCTTTAACATCTATCTTGATTTCTCCGGACAGAGAGAATACCTCATGAGCCACCGGCATAACGGCCTGCTCTTTGAGATGTTAAAGGACGGCATTTACCTTAACGAAATGAAGAGAATGAAAAGAGGGTCAAGGTCCGGCAAGGTCCGTGCCTGCTCCGTAAAGACCAAAAACAGTGTTGAGCATTTGCTGCTGGTGATCGATGATTACCTGATCGACAGAGAGGCTTCATAAGGAGGAATGTGAATATGAATAATTCAATTTATCCTGTAAACACAGCGGCAGCTGTAAGGCTGGAGGCGCTGAAAAAGCTTGAAGGCAAGCGGCACCTTTCAGATAGACTTTCCACGAGGCTCGTTAAAATCGCAGCAGCTCTGAACGCCGGAGGGCATATCGGCTGGCAGATGTATCTCCCTGCCAAGGGGCTGGCAAGGCTGGAGCTATTCGGCAGCAGCGAGATCACCAAGGCTGATCTGGAATGGGCCGCCGAGGAAACCGGCAGGCTTTCCGCTCCGAAGGGGGCTCAGCCCATAGGTCTTGGGCTGCTCTGCGAGCTCTTTCTCCCGGCGGCTGAGACAGCCGGAAAGGGAGCAGCTATCGGCTTTAAAAGCGAAAGCTCCGGCACTCCGGAGGCCGCCCTTGCAAAATGGCCTGACAGCTTTGCGGGAATGTTTAAGGAGCTTGCAGGTGCTCTCAGGAGCACAGGCGGAATGATAAGAGCTGTCCTTGGGCCTGCATCCGAGGAGGAGCAGCAAAGCTGCCGCAAGAACACTCTCAAAGGCTTCGATCTGAGCGGCTCATATTCGGACTACATAGGCACCCCGGTGAAGCTGCGGCTGCTGCTGAAGCTCCCGGAAGAGCCCTCTATACGGCTGAAAACGGTGCTGAGCGAATGTGTGAGGGGTGCAAGGCTCAAAGTGCTTGGAAGCATGGACGAGGAGTCTGCCGCCCGGATATGGAACGACCCGCTGAACGGAGCCCCGGTCCTTCCGGACATTGCCGCCCGGATAATGCTGCTGGAGCCGGAGCTTTACAGCAGCGTCATCGGCATAAAGACCTATCAGGAAAAGGCTAAGCTGATCCCCGCCGGCCACAAGCCCTGCAAGGACAGATCAGCAGTAGAGATAGGCCGTGCGGTGGATACCTCCGGCATAAGGCGGAAGATCGCTGTCGGCATGACTGACCTGAGACGTCACCTACAGATCGTCGGGCAGACCGGAACTGGCAAGTCCACCATGCTGGCATCAATTATACTGAGCGCCATAAAGCAGGGCCACGGACTGACCTTCTTCGACCCCCACGGCAGCACCGTTGACAGGATACTGCGGTGCCTGCCGGAGAAATATACAGACAGGGTCAGGGTAGTCAGGCTCGGCAGCACCGACGCACCTGTTCCCATAGGCCTTTGGGACAGTGACGACCCGCTGAAGGAGGAACGCAGCATCAGCGACCTCTGTGAGCTTTTCGGTGATATCTTCAACCCCCCGAACGATATCTTTGTGGGGCCTCGTTACGAGCGCTGGCTAAGCACCTTCTGCAAGGCATCTATCGCATTTCTGGGCAGGCGGGCTTCCCTTGAAAGCATAACCGTGCTTTCACAAAGCAGGGAGAACATGAAAAAGCTGTACCACGCTATCGCACCAAGGTATCCGGAGCTGGCAGAGATCATCTGGCAGGAATACATAAGTGACAGGAGCCAGGATTTCAACAGCAGCCTGAGCTGGTATCTCAGCAAGTTCCAACGGCTCACGTCGGTGGTCCAGCTGAGGGAAACTCTCGGAGCAGGCAGCAACGCTCTCGACTTTGCCCATACCTTAGACACCGACAAGGCAACGCTTATCGACCTTGCCTCACCTGAGCTGGGCACACAAGCCTCCCGCATAGTGGGAACACTTCTGCTGATGAAGCTCTGGAACAGCGCCCTCACCCGGCAGGACCGGGACCGTACTCATATAGTGGCAGTGGACGAGGCGGCACTTTTTCAGACTAACCCTATGCCGAGAATGTTAGCCGAGGCAAGAAAATTCGGTATCGCTATGGTGCTGTGCCACCAGCATACGGGCCAGCTTTCTCCGGAGGTAAGAGATGCTCTGGAAGCTAACTCCGCCAACTTTGCCGCCTTCCGGCTCTCTGCCGGCGACGCAAAAAATGCCGCCTACCGGCTGGACGACCCTGATATGGCCCACACTCTCACCCGCCTTGACGCCTTCAACGCCATTGCCACAGTAAGCATCGACGGCCGGCAGACGGCTCCCTTCACTTTGGAGATACCGAAGCTGCGCCAGCAGAAAAACGGCGAGGAGATCGCAGCACTTGTCGAGGAGAGAAGCATAAAAGCTCTCGTTGACCCCTACCGCAAGAACAGGGCTCTCACGCCGGCTGAGATACAGAGCTATCTGGACGACCCGGAGCAGCTCTGGCCCGGCTGGGTAATAAAATGCGCAGCCAAAAAGAACATAACCAGCAGTAAGAATGATAAAAGAGAGGAAAAAAGCTATGATAAATTTCTTGATGCTTGACCGTTCAGAGCTTGAAAAAAACAACATTCGCTTCAGCTCTCAGAAGGACGCTGACCGCTTTATAAAAATCATCACCGAGGAATTCCGGCTGAGGGTGGCTCGGTCAGTCCGAGCCCTTGACAAGGAATATTTCACTGCTCTTGATAATAAGTCAGAAGCGCAAGCCTCCGCAGGATATAACAGCTTCATAAATAAAAACCAGGAGATGGTGGCTGACACGATAAGAGGTGTCACCGAAAAGCTGGACCGGGAGGTGCGGCAGTTCATGAACATGATACCAGGGGTGATAAACGAAAGCCGGCCACGGCAAAGCTGAAAACATCAGCTGCCCTCCTGTGCATTGAAACAGTTTTTCTATCATAAACTGTTATATAAAGCTTTCAGGAGGGTCATGATGAAACAGCAAGGCTTTTTAAAAGGCTCGGCTATACTGCTGGGCTCTGTTGTGATAACCAAGGCTATCGGCCTCGGCTATAAGATACCGCTGACGCATCTGCTGGGAGGCAGCGGAATGGCATACTATTCCGGCGCCTTTGCGGTGTTCTCGCCGCTGCTGGCAGCGACTGTTTCCGGGATAAGTGCGTCGGTGGCAAGGCAGACCGCAGAGGGCTGCGCATTCAGGCGCTATGCACATCTTCGGAAGCTCCGGCGGACGGCGATGCTTATGTATACCGCTCTTGGCCTTTTGGCGGCTCTGCTGCTGACGGCGCTCTCTCTGCCGCTGGCAAAGGCCTTTCTGCCTGATCCCCATGCCATGTGGACCCTTTGTGCGCTGGCTCCCTCTCTGGTGTTCTGCGCTATGCTTTCTGTGCAGAGGGGCTACTACGAGGGGCTAAGAAATATGCTCCCCACTGCGGGTTCGGAGATAGTCGAGACCGTATTGAAGGCTATACTTGGGCTGGTGGGAGCCTATGCAGTGTTCCGATACGCCGAGGCCGATTTTGCCGCTACTCACGGCTGCTTCGGGCAATTCTGCCGCACCCCGGAGGACGCCGCAGCCCTTACTCTCCCCTATGCCGCAGCCGCTGCCATACTGGGAAGCACCCTCTCAACAGGAGCGGCAGTGCTTTGCCTTGGCATCTCATACAGGCTCTGCGGGGACGGCATCACTAAAGATATGCTGCTGTCAGACCCCCTCACAGACAGCACCGGCGAGATCATCCGCAAGCTTTTTTCCCACTCTCTGCCCATAGCCGGCGCAGCAGTGATAACTACCCTCTCAGCCCTGATAGACCTGCTGACTATCCCACGGGGGCTGAGAGCAGCCATAGCCGCAGGAATGAGCGGCCCCCCGGAGATCGCTGATACTGCCCTGCCGGATTTTATCTACGGCTCCTATACCGGCCTTGCGCTTATGGTCTGCGGGCTGGTGCCTACTCTTACTGCCATGTTCGGGAAAAGCTCCCTGCCGGCCCTGACAGAAGCCTCTGCCAAGGGGCGCAGCAAGGGCTTGTCCAAAAGCATCAGGGAGCTTATACTGGTATCTCTTTACATAGCTGTGCCCTGCGGCGGAGTGATAGCTGTGCTCCCACGGGAGACACTGGAATTTCTCTTCTCAGGCCGGGCCAACGAGATCAGCGCAGCAGCACCGGCGCTTTCGGTGCTGGGGATAGGCTGCTGCTTTATGTCTCTCAGCCTGCCCTGCCTGTCTGCACTGCAAACTCTCCGGCGGAGGGTGCTGCCGATAGTGATCATCTCCGCAGGCTGCCTGATAAAGCTTGTGCTGAACCTGATACTTATTCCTATGCCGGCTCTGGGGATAACAGGTGCCGCCATTGCAGCGGCAGCCTCACAGGGAGTTATCTGCCTTGCGGCGGCAGGCTCGCTTTTAAAGCACACCGGCACAGTGCTGCCCAAGCATCAGCTGCTGAAACCAGTGCTTGCGGGGCTGATCTCAGCCAGCTCTGCCCGCCTGAGCTATGACCTCATAGAGCGGCTTATCCCCGCAGAGCTCCCGGTCAGGCTTCTTTACCCAGTGGCCGCTGCCATCGGATCGGCAGCAGCGGTGCTGGGGCTGTGGCTCTCTGATGCTCAGATGCCCCGTCTCCTGAAACGGAGCAGGCAAGGCGAATGACCCGATCTTATGCAGAGTCTTATACTATTATAAAAGCACTGCTCACCGTCAGTCTTTCCGGTGACGGCAGCTTGACAAAAGCTGCGAATTGTGTTACAATCTATGCGTAAGAGCTCAATGTGCTTTTATTAACAGGAGGTATGAAAATGAAAAAATCGATCATTGCTAAAACCGCAGCTGTTCTTTTAGCTGCTGCCGCTGCCCTTTCGCTGGGCTCCTGCGGCGATAATGACAGCTCAGACAGCCAGGGCACTGTATCCTTAGCCGGCGGCAGCTCATCGGCTGATGCAGCTTCCGAGGCCGGAGCTGATCCCGAGAGCGGTGCTGTCACCGGAGAGACCCAGACCTGGGGCGTGTATACCGTTCTGGTGCCGGAGGGCTGGAAATTGAGACAAGGTGATGTGCTGGACGATAACGACCCCAACTACTGCTCTGTCAAGAAGTCCGATTTCTCATACTTTGACTTCAAGTCCGAGAAAGAGAAGACCCAAAAGCAGCAGTACGAGAACAACAAGAAGACCTATACCTTAAACCAGAAGGACCTGCCCGCAGCTACCATTGCAGGCATAGAGTGGAACGGCTTTGAGTACGGTG
>CADBTF010000211.1 GCA_902797485.1 uncultured Ruminococcus sp.
CCGCTCCAAATCGGCGCTATAGCCAAGTGGTAAGGCGTAGGTCTGCAACACCTTGATCGCCGGTTCAAATCCGGCTGGCGCCTCCAAGGTGCAGAGAGCACTTTCCCTCACTCAATTAGGGTGAGGGTTTTTAATTTACATAAAAAAGTCAACTCATAAAATGCCTGCGTCCATAAAAATTCGCCATAGTATTTCTGAAATGCTCAGATCTGCTATGGCGTTTCTGTTTATATGTGTATGCAAATACTGTAAGGGTCAAGGTTCAGTTCTTCTGACTGTATAGCATTCTGCTGTTTTTTCAAAACCGATCTTTTCTGCCAGCTTTTGTGAAGCTGTATTGTTTGAGTCGCAGGCCCATATCGGGCGCTTGTTTTGCTGAAAGCAATATTGAAGCATTCTGATCGCTGTGACCTTTCCTAACCCTGAATGACGGTATTCGCTTTTTGTTTCTATGCCTACATCTATTTCGTCGGAGCTTATGGCGGCGGAAAAAGCCCATGCAGCTGCATTTTCACCGTCTGATATGCAATAGCCTTTTCCGTGTTTCAGAAATTCGTTTTTGCTGCACCAAGAAAACATGGGAGTAACCTTTCCTTGTACCTTATCAAACAGTTCACTGCTTATTTCACACAATTTCATGTTTTCAGGCGGCCCTATACTGTCAGGCGCAGAAGCTTTACGGTATTCATAAAAATATCGCTTTCCAATGTTTATTCCGTCCTTAGATAGAAAATGATCTTTTATCTTTTCATCATTCACGAACAGGATAAATCGCCTCGATAGCTTCTGCTTATTGCTTAAAAAACAGTTGTATACTTTGTCAAGAAAAGGCTCGTCAAGTCCGCCGTATATAAATGCAAATCCGCTGTAATGCCAGAATAAAGCCGAACTGTTGTCTGAAAAGATATCTCCGCTTTGCCGCTTTTCAGCAATAGAAAGGGGATAAACTGTGCCGCACCCGTTTTCCCGGATATATTGCCTTGCGCTTTCATATTCAGCTAAAGACAGCTTTTGCATTATTATCACCTGACCATATTTTGATAGCAGAAGGCAGCTTTATAATTATTATTCACTTATGTACTTTACTATAATATCGTACCAGTAATCAGCAAGTTTTTGGTAGCCTTCCTCGCTGGGGTGAACTCCGTCGTAGAGATCTTCCTTTCCGATAACAGAATGAACATCACAGAATTCGATATTCTTGCCCTCTGACTGCTTTTTGTCTGCAAGAGCCTTGACCTTTTCATTATATTCTGAAACATAGGTGTCCATAGATTCTACAGTGAATTTATCCTTATCAATGTAAGTGTTGTCATTGGCGTCCATATCCGGCAGGGAAGCGAGGAACAGCTTGCCGCCTTCAGGCATTTTCTCAAAAATGCTGTCCACAAGAGCTTCCAGTCTGCTGCCTGCCTCATCAAGCTTGAAAAGCGATAGTATATCATTTGTCCCTATCATCAAAGTAACAACGTCTGGCTGGAATTTTTCAATCCATTCCGGTGTTTTGCCCGCTATTCCCGAACGGGTGCCAACGCCTTTTTCACGGAAGCCCTCTATCGCATAAGCTGTGTGCCCCTCATGGTCGCTGTCGTAGCATTTTCCGCTCTTCATGCTGCCGACGAAATCAATATATTCTGACAGTCCGTTTTCCTCAAGCTTGTTACACATAAATACACGGTAACCGCCTTCAAGCCAGAAGCCGTCAGTGATAGAATCACCGAGTGTCATAAGCTTGATGCTTTTGTATTCCTTGGCTTCTTCTTTGCTGTCTGCAATGCTTTCGGCCTCACTCTCAGCAATGCTTGCGGTTTCTGTTTGAGTTATACTTTCAGCAGTGCTTTCGGCAGCGGCTTCTGAACTGCTTTCGGCTATTGATGAAACAGCTTCAGCAGCACTTGAAGCTGAGCTATCCAAACTGCTGTCGGTGCTGCCACAGGAAGAAAGAGCTAAAACTGTTAAAACTGAGATCAATACGGATCTGAATAATTTCATAACTATACCTCCGGATAATATTTTATTTAATATTATCATATATAGCA
>CADBTF010000212.1 GCA_902797485.1 uncultured Ruminococcus sp.
AACCTGATGCTCATAAGGTCAAAGTCGCTGCCCGGCAGGAAGAAAAGTGAGATGTCACATTCCCTGGGGAAGCTCTCAAGGGGGAAGCTGCGCTCGGTATAATCCTCGCAGCCGCTGAATTCAAGCTGGTAACGCTTTGGTTCCCCGCCCTCGGTCGTAAGGTGGATAGAATTGGTCGCCAGCTTGGAACGCCCTTTGATGATGACCTCTGACGGGGCCTCGTCAAAGCTGAAATGCCCGAGGGCTACGGTGACGTTGTTGCCGATACCGGTGACAGCCTCACTGCCGACGGCGAATTTGTCTCCGTAGATGTTCAGGGCATTGACTGCCATGAGCTCTGAGGTCTCCTTGCGGCGCTTCTCAAACTCAAAGCCGCCCACGTCGTATGCAAACTCGGATTGCAGAGAAATGGTGTGAACTCCGCAGAGCACCTTTGGCAGGGTAAAGGTCATGGCCTGATAGGTCAGCCAGATAGGTGCCAAAGAATATTCGTAGTCGCCCAGCAGCTCGCCCTCGCCGGGAGTGCCGTCCCAGATCTTTATGCCCACAGGTGTGGAGTAGTTGGCAAAGAGTGGTATGCTTATCCTGTCGCTTCCCACAGGGCCGAGATCAACGTGCTCAAAGCCTATCCAGCCGCCGCCCTGCCCGAAGGCAGCGCCATGCTGTATGCCGGTGGAGGCTGAACCGCCGGAGAGGGTGTAAAGCCCTCCTGCCACAAATTTGTAAGGGTCGATAAGCGCAGAGCCAAGGCCCTGGCCGGAGAGCCGCAGCATTGAATAGACGTGTATCTTTTCGGTGCCGTTGCGGCAGGCTGCCCGCAGGTAGAATTCTCCGTCGCCAAGGCAGCGGACAGTAACTCCCTCCCGGTCCTTGGAGACGATCTCCGCTAAGTGGGAATCTATCCCGTCGATGGTGGTGACCCGGTATTCTATATCTTCGATGTAGCAGGTGCCGGCAGGATACAGGCGGGTCTTGAAGCGCAGCTCCTTGTTTTCCGGTGTGAAGACTGTGTTTTCGCCGGAGAGCTCGATCCTCCTGACGGGGATATCCTGCTGCGGGTCAGGGCAGTCAAGGGGGCGCTCTGTGCAGCAATGGTTAAAGCTCATTCCCTGAACAGGCTCCGGGTTCTCTATGGACTTTATCACAAGGCTTGCTTCCCGCAGGGAGGGGGAGGTGACAGTCAGCACGATATCTCCGGGCTTTTCAGCAGGGGCGATAACAGCTAAAAGCTTGCCTGAGAACAGCCGGCGGGAGGTGCCCTTGTACTGCTCATAGTCGGTGGAATCGCCGTTATCAAGGCCCACAAGCCTTCCTGCGCCGGTGACGCTCACAAACACTCTGTCGTTGGCATTGGCGACTGCGACGCCGTCCTTATCAACAGCGCTGAGCTCCACAAAGCAGAGGTCTTCGCTGCCGGAGCGTATGCTTTCCCTGTCCGGGAAAAGGTTCAGTCTTACGGCATCACCGAAGCTCTTTACCTGATCAGTTACTAAAATATTGCCCTCGCTGTCCATGCCCCTTGCTTTGATCTCTCCGGGCTCATAGGGCAGCTTGAAGTCATAGGTGAGGGCGGTGTCATGCTGTGGGTCAAAGTTCCTTTCGGCAATGAGCTCGCCGTTGAAATAGACTGCATAATGGGGGCAGTTTGTGGCTACCCTCACGTCTATCATATCACCGGGGGTGTGGTCCCAGTATGGGAAAATATGGATAAAGGGCTTTTCACGCCATACTGTGCCAAAGACATAGTAGCTGTCCTTGGGGAAGCCGGCAGTGTCGATCTGGCCGAAATAGCTGTTCTTGGTGGAGTATGGGGTGGGCTCGCCTATGTAGTCAAAGCCGGTCCAGATAAACTGGCCTGCGCAGTATTCTCTGTCACGGTCAGGGATTATGCAGGCCTCCCAGTTTTTGGCGGCCCAGGCCGGGGAGCTGTTTCCAAGAGATGAGCACTGCTCGTCGTCCTCAGAGAGGATAGGCCGTTCCAGCGGGAAATGATAGATGCCTCTGCTTTGCACCACAGATGAGGTCTCGGAGCCGTAGATCATCCAGTCCGGGTGCTCGGCGTGCTGCTCGTCGTAGAGCCTTTCGGCGTAGTTATAGCCGGCGGCCTTTAATATATCAGCGCACTTGCGGGCGTTCTCGCTGCCCATGTAGTTTGAGCCCTGAGTAATGAAACCGTTTCCTCCCGGGTCATGGAGCTGCACCAGATGCTTCAGCAGGGAAGTGACCTCCTGACCCCTTTCGTCTGCGTGGGTGTCGTAGATCTCGTTGCCGATGCTCCAGCCGATAATGCAGGGGTGGTTACGGTCACGCCTTACCCATGAGGCCACGTCCCGGCGGACCCATTCAGGGAAAAAGCGGGCGTAGTCGTAGGTGGTCTTTGGGCGCTCCCACATATCAAAGGCTTCGTCAAGGATAAGGAAGCCCATTTCGTCAGCCAGCTCCAGCAGCTCAACTGCGGGAGGATTGTGGCTGGTGCGGACAGCGTTGGCTCCCATGCCCCGCAGGATCTCAAGCTGCCTCTTTATGGCGGAGCGGTTCACAGCGGCGCCGAGAGCGCCAAGATCGTGGTGCTGGCAGACGCCGTGGAGCTTAACGTGCTCTCCGTTCAGGAAGAAGCCGTGGTCGGTGGTGAATTCTATGCTCCTGAATCCGAACCTTGTGCTGACGGTGTCAAGTATATCATCGCCCTGCACAAGCTCCACAAGGCAGGTATAAAGTGTGGGGCTGCCCAGCTGCCACAGCTTGGGAGAATCTATTATAATGCTCTGGTCGTTGACAGTATAGCTCCGCCCCGGGCGGGTGATCTCCTCAGGCAGCACTGACACATCAGCAGCGCAGAGGTCGTTCTCGCAGGAGGCAAGCGGTTTGCCCTCAAGCAGTACAGTGGTCCTGACCTTGAGCCCGGCTGCCGGTGCTCCCTTTGGGCGCTCGGTCTCGGTGGTGACGGTCACTCTGCCGTCAGTGCCGGCGGAGATATATATACCGTCCGGCAGGATATGGACGTCCTCAAAGCGGTTCAGCAGCACCTTCCTGTAGATGCCTGCGCCTGAATACCAGCGGGAGTTGGGCTCTCTGTGATCGACCCTGACTGTAAGTACATTTTCTCCTTCCTGAAGCAGCTCGGTAATATCCAGCTCAAAGGTAGTGTAGCCATATTTCCACTCTCCTGCAAGACTGCCGTTCACATACACACGGCAGTCCATGTAGACGCCTTCAAATCTGACAGATGTGCGCCTGCCGTCAGCGGGGACGGTAAAGCGGCGGCGGTACCAGCCGGTGGAGGTCTTGTAAAGGTCAAGGGTATCTTCTATCAGCCAGTCGTGGGGGATATCGACCTGTTTCCATGAGAAGCTCCCGCTGTATTCGGTATCAACAGGCTGCAGTGAAAATTCCCAGCCGTCGCAGAAAAGTATGGTTTCTCTCATAATATCTCTCCTTAATCAGTGTTGGGGTGCAGGGGGTGTCAGAACAGCTTTACGCAAACTGCCGTCAGCAGCGGCAGCGTTATCCCGGAGAGCAATGTGGTAACTGCAAAGAACTCCGAGCAGCGCTCCGGCTTTTTGTCAAACAATACTGCGAACATGGTGCCGGTGGTGGCAACAGGGCAGCCTGCGGCTATGGTCAGGGTCATGACTACCAGCTCCGGTGCGTGAGTGAGACACATCAGCCCGTAGCAGAGGGCAGGCACTGCTATTAGCTTCAGCCCGCTGACTATGTATATGCCGGAGTTTTTCATGGCCTTTAAGAAATTGGTCTGTGAGGCCGTTGCTCCCGCTATCAGCATGGCAAGGGGGGTGTTCATTGAGGACACCAGCTCCAGTGAGGAGGCAGGTATCTCCGGCAGACGAATGTTGGTAAGATAAAAGATCAGCCCAAGGATAACTGCTATCACAGAGGGGTTTTTCAGGGCGCTCAAAAATGCGGAAAAATCCTTCTCGCCCTTCATTACCATGTAGCCGTGGGTCCAGACCAAAAGATTGAACAGGGTTATGTAGGCAGTGAGATACAGCACTCCCTCCTGCCCGTAGATCCCGTTGATAAGCGGTATGCCGATAAACCCGCAGTTGGAGTAGACAGATGCAAAGCGCTCTATGTCAAAGTCCTTGCGCTTTCTGGGGATAACAAGGGTGGTGAAAACTATTGCTGCTGCAAAGGATAAGGCAGATAAAGCAAAGGCCCAGGCCAGCCCGCCCAGCAGCCTGCTGTTTAGCTCTGTCTGGTAGGACATAAATATCAGCAGCGGATTTACTATGTGCAGCTCAACAGTCGAGAGCTGCTTGAGCCCCGTCCGGCTGATAACGCCCTTGTAGCCGCAGAAGCCTCCCAGCAGCATGATAATAAACATAATGGCGATCTGTTTGCCGATCAAAAGTGCAGTGTCCGTAGTTATTACTCCTTCTGTCCTGAGATGATGCCGTAGCGCTCCGGGCGCCTGTCACGGAAGAGGCCCCATTCAAGCCTGTCCCGGCGTATTTGGTCAAGGTCGAATTCCTTCATGATAACGCAGTCGCCCTCTCTTGGGGCCTGCTCTGTCACCTCGCCCACCTGATCGGTGATGAAGGAGGAGCCGTAGAATTTCAGTGCTGATCTCTGACCGCCGTTTTCCTCGCAGGGCTCTACTGCTTCTGTGCCGTAACGGTTCGCAGCTATGACAGGTGTGAAGTTGGCGGCGGCGTGCCCCTGCATGGTCCGGCGCCAGTGGGGCATGGAGTCGGTCTCAAGTATCGGCTCTGCACCTATGGCTGTGGGGTAGAACAGCAGATCGGCGCCCATTACAGCCATAGCTCTTGCGGCCTCCGGGAACCACTGATCCCAGCAGATGCCCACGCCTATCCGCCCGAAGCGGGTGTCCCAAACCTTAAAGCCCGTGTCTCCGGGAGTGAAGTAGAATTTCTCCTGATAGTAGTGGTCGTCGGGAATATGGGTCTTGCGGTATACTCCAAGAACAGAGCCGTCCGCATCTATCACTGCGCAGGAGTTGTAGAGCACGTTTATATCCCGCTCATAGAAGCTGACTGGCAGCACCACGCCAAGCTCACGGGCGGCCTTTGAAAAATGCAGCACTGCGTCATTCTCTGCGAGGGGCTTTGCAAAGCTGTAGTAGTCATAGCGGCGTTCCTGACAGAAATACTGCCGCTCAAAAAGCTCCGGCAGGAGTATCACATTGGCGCCTCCCGCTGCGGCCTCCCGCACCAGAGCATCAGCGTGGTCGATATTTTCCTTTACATTGCGTGTGCAGCTCATCTGAACTGCGGCAGCGGTTATTTTCATAGCTTTCTCCTTTACGATATATTCTTTGCCTTTCCTATGGAAATATACCCGTCGATGACCGCCCGCAGGTCTGTTCCTTCTTCGGCCTCCCACCGGCGCTCACCGACTACCGTGTATGTGACCCTGCCGTTTTCCGAGGGCTGCTCGTCATAGTGGTCCTCATAGAACACTCCGTCTGAAACAGTACACCCCCGCCTGATGCCCTTGCATTCCGCAAGGCTGCACCCCGGGAAATTGACGTTATGTATCTCGTTCTTTCCCACGGGCTCGTCGATAAGCTCTCTGATTATTTCTTCAAGATACCGGTCTGTGACCTCATGGCTCCTGCCGTGAAGCTCGCCGGTGTCCTCAGAAAAGGCAATGGTGTGTATGCCCTGAAAGGCTGCTTCAAAGGCTGCTCCCACAGTCGCAGAATATTGCAGGTCGGTGGCGGCGTTATATCCGATGTTTATCCCGGAGAAAACCGTATCCGGCTTTCCGGGGACTATGTTCAGCACACCTATCCTGACACAGTCGGCAGGGGTGCCGGTGCAGGCATAGGCGTGTACTCCGGCGACAGGGAAATCCACCTCCCAGGCTTCAAAGCTGCCGTGCAGGGTTATGCTGTGAGACATGGCGCTGCGCTGGCTGTCCGGTGCGACTATCCACACCTCACCGAATTTCACCGCAGCCTCTGCGAGCCTTAGAAGCCCGTCAGCAAAAACTCCGTCATCATTTGTGATAAGTATTTTTCGCATAGGTGTTCCTCCGTCAAAAGGCTATGAGCGCCGTAATATAGATCAGTGTCAGCTTCATAGGTCTGTACTCAGGGGCATAGGCACCTGCTGTGTGATGCAGTGGATATTCCCGCCGCCTATGATTATCTCCCGTGCATCAATGGGGACTATCCTCCTGCCGTGGCAGAGCTGCTGCATTATGCGGGCAGCCCTTTCGTCAGAGGCCTTGTTTCTGCCGCCGAACTGCGGCAGCAGCACTGAGCCGTTGGTGAAATAGAAATTCACATAAGAAGCCGCCAGACGCTCCCCAAGCTCCCGCTGGTCCTCTCCCTCCTCAAAGGTGTAGCCTGCAAGATCGTGGGCGGTGATCGTGACCGGTGTGTCGGGGATAGGCAGCTTGTGTACGGTTATCCTGCGGCCCTTGGCGTCGGTCTCATTTTCAAGATAGTCAAGGCAGGCCTTTGAGAGGGAGTACTGCGGGTCGTTCTTATCGTCAGTCCATGCCAGCACCGCCTCTGCCGGAGCTATAAAGGCGCAGACATTATCAACGTGCTCGTTGGTCTCGTCGATATAAATGCCTCTCGGCAGCCAGAGGACCTTGCGGCACCCGAGATAACGGCAAAGCTCCTGCTCTATCTGTGATCTGGAAAGCTTTGGGTTGCGGCCCTTGCTCAGCAGGCAGCTTTCGGTCACCATTACAGTGCCCTCGCCGTCTGAATGGACAGAACCGCCCTCCAGCACGAAATGCTGTGCATCATAGCAGGGAATATCCTCCAGCTCGCAGAAGCGGGAGGCAAGGGCGTTGTCACGCTCCCAGTGAGCATAAAGCCCGTCGTACTCGCCGCCCCAGGCGTTGAACTGCCAGTCGATGCCTCGTATCTCTCTGCCGTCGGTAACAAAGGTCGGGGCCACATCTCTCGCCCATGAATCGTCTGAGGGTATGTTTAATATTTTCACATTCCGGACATCACCCAGCAGGGCTCTTGCCTTGGCCTCTGTGCGGCTGCTGACGATAACATAAGCAGTCTCGTCCTCAGCAATGCGGCGGATCACCTCCGCAAACACATTCTGCGCCGGCACAGCCCCGTAGCCCCATGAGCCGGGCCGCTCCGGAAAGATGATAACAGTTCCCCTGTGGGGAGCAAACTCCGCCGGCATATAAAAGCCGTCATCGGCAGGAAATGAATTGTATCTCACGATAGCCTCTCCTTAAAATCCTCATACCCGAAGCTCTTTATCAGCTTGATGCTGCCGTCCTCCCGCAAAAGGAGAATGTCCGGCAGGGGCATTCCGTTGAAGGTGTTGTTTTTGACCATAGAGTAGATAGCCATATCCTCAAAGCAGAGTCTGTCGCCTACCTCCAAGGGGGCGTCAAAGCTGTAGTCTCCTATGACATCTCCCGCTAAGCAGGTGCGGGAGGAAAGCCTGTAGCTGTGAGCCTTTTCGTTAGCCTCTCCGCTGAGATAAAGGGGCGGGCGGTAGGGCATTTCCAGCACGTCCGGCATATGGCAGGCCGCTGATGCGTCAAGTATCGCTATGTCAAGGCCGTTCTTGACTATATCCATGACCTCGGTGACGAGCCAGCCTGCGTTCAGAGCTATGGCCTCCCCGGGCTCTAAATACACCTGCACTCCGTAGGTCTCCTGAATATGACTTATCAGCCGGCAGAGGCGGTCAATGTCATAGCCGGGGCGGGTGATGTGGTGCCCTCCGCCGAAATTCAGCCATTTCATGCCGTAAAGGTATTTCCCGAACTTTTCCTCCACAGCCTCAAGGGTCTGCTCCAAAGCATCAGAATCCTGCTCGCAGAGGGTGTGAAAGTGCAGGCCGTCTACCATACCTGCAAGCCCTTCATCAAAGTCCTCCGCACGGACACCCAGCCGGGAGCCGGAAGCGCATGGGTCGTAGATCGGGGTGCTCTGGGTGGAGCACTCCGGGTTTATCCGAAGGCCGATGCTCCTGCCGGCACATCTGCCCTTGAATTTTAACAGCTGTGCTGCGGAGTTGAACACGATATGGTCACTGACGGAGACTATCTCATCAAACTCGCTTTCCTTGTAGGCAGGGGAAAATACGTGGACCTCGCCGGGGAATTCCTCCCGGCCCAGTCTGGCTTCATACAGCCCGCTGGCGGTGGTCCCGCAAAGGTACTCCGAAAGCATGGGGTATACGGCAAACATTGAAAAAGCCTTCTGCGCAAGAAGTATCTTACAGCCCGTTTTCTGCATTACTCCCTGCAAAATCTCCGCATTATGCCTAAGCCCCGCCTCGTCAACGACGTAGGCGGGGGTGGCTATCTCTTTGAATACGGGCCTTGCAAGCCCTGTCATTCTACTTCTGCCGGAGCCTCATCAACTACCCATGGCAGGCCGTATTTGTTCAGCATATCCATGTATGGGTCCGGGTCAAATTCCTCAACGTTGAATACACCCTTCTTACCCCAGGTGCCGGAGGCTACCATAGCGGTGCCGATCATTGCGGGAACACCGGTGGTGTAGGAAACTGCCTGAGCACCGGTCTCCTTGTAGCACTCCTGATGATCGCAGACGTTGTAGATATAGATCGTTTTCTCCTTGCCGTCCTTGACGCCCTTGAAGATGCAGCCGATGTTGGTCTTGCCCACGGTGCGGGGGCCTAAGCTTGCAGGGTCGGGCAGCAGAGCCTTCAAAAACTTTATAGGCACGATCTCCCTGCCCTCAAACATAACAGGCTCGGTAGAAAGCATTCCCACGTTTTCAAGGCATTTCATGTGGGTCAGATAGCTTTGGCCGAAGGTCATAAAGAAGCGTATCCTCTTGATGCCGGGAATGTTCTTGGCAAGGCTCTCGATCTCCTCATGGTGCAGAAGATACATATCCTTCATGCCCACACCCTTGAAATCATATTCACGCTTGATCTCCATAGGCTTGGTTTCTACCCAGTGACCGTCCTCCCAATAGGAGCCGTTTGCCGAGACCTCACGGAGATTTATCTCCGGGTTGAAATTGGTGGCAAAGGGGTAGCCGTGGTCGCCGCCGTTGCAGTCAAGAATGTCGATGTAGTGTATCTCATCATAATAGTGCTTTAAAGCATAAGCAGAGTAGACCTGTGTAACGCCCGGGTCGAAGCCGGTGCCCAGCAGAGCAGTCAGGCCGGCCTCCTTGAAGCGGTCATTGTAAGCCCACTGCCAGGAGTAATCAAAGTATGCGGTAAAGCCCTTTTCCTTGCAGCGCTTCTCGTAGATAGCACGCCACTCAGGGTCTGCGGTGTCCTCAGCTTCATAGTTGGCTGTGTCAACATAATTGGCGCCGCAGGCAAGGCAGGCGTCCATGATCGTCAGGTCCTGATAGGGCAGGGCCACGTTCAGAACAGTGTGGGGCCTGAACTCCTTCATAAGGCCGGTCAGGGATTCGAGACTGTCCGCATCAACGGTGGCGGTGGTGATCTTAGCGCTGGTCTTGTCTCTGAGCTTTGCCGCCAGAGCATCGCACTTGGAGACAGTCCTGCTGGCGAGGAGTATTTCTGTAAACAGCGGGTTTTCGCAGCACTTGCAGATAGCAACGGTGGCAACACCGCCGCAGCCGATTATCATAAGCTTCATGTTATTTTTCCTCCTTGTAAGTCCGTTTTAATAATATCATATAAATAATTGACACTGTAAGCATTATCACTCCGGAAGCAGAAACGTCGCTGAGATAATGGGCTCCTGCCATGATGCGGGAGAACATTACTGTCACTGAATATACAGCTCCGCAGACGGCCAGCTGCATCTCCTTGCCCTGTAATGACTTGAACAGCCAGCTCAGAGCCGGGAAGCTGATAAAGCAGGCCATGGACATCATGGAATGCCCGCTTGGGAAGGAAGCAAATTCGTCCTTGTGGAGCCCGAGATTTTCTGCAAGCTCCTTGCTGTAGCCCTTGAATTTCTCATACCATGGGATAAACCCTACTCCCTCATAGCCTTGTATCGCCGTCCTGTAACGGGGGCGGTGCATCATGCCCTTCAGCACCTCCTGAAAGGCGTAGGCCGCAACTATAGCCAGCAGAAGCATAACTATCCTGCGGGCAAGCTTTTCATCGGCGGTTTTCCCTGCCAGTTTGTATCCCAGAAAGCCCAGGGGCATAAACACAGCTAAAGCTATGGGGATAATGAGCCACATCTTCCCTCTGATGCTGGGGAATACACTGTCAAGGCAGTCAGAGGAGGTAAAGGCCTTGGCAGCCAGATAGCTCAGGGCAGCTATAAGAGCGACTGAGATAGCTGCACCTATGATCTTAGCAGCGCCGCTTTTTTGCAGGCTCCTTTGTGCCAGAGCCCCTGCCATGGGGATTATCACGAAGAACAGCGGCATAGGCCCTATCACTCCGACTGCTCTGCTGAAAAAATTTACAGAGTAAAGAGAGTCTGAAATGCTCTTGTCATTAAATGTGCCCACTGCCAACAGCCCTGCCATTATGCAAAGAGCTATGGCAGCAAATATTATCCTCTTGTTGATCTTTGAAACATTGTCACTCACGAACTATCCTTCTTTCCTGAAATATGCGGTTTTTTCATTATTGACAGATATATAAATGAGCAGGCCGGCATCAGCAGCGCTCCGAGAAATATCGTTACCAGCAGATACATGGGCAATGTGCCCACAGCCGATACCGCCAGCCCGTATGGGTCCCGCAGGGAGAATAATGCTTCGGAGATATTCAGGTCGGTAACAGAGCTTGCAGCTGTCACAGCCAAGCCTGTGATGCACAGCAGGATAAGCGCTCCAGCCAGTGCCAGCCGCTTGTTTATGCCGCCGTTATTCTCACTCATGCTTTATCCTTCCCTCTTCTTCTTCAAGAAGATCTTCAACATACTTAGGCAGCATAAAGGCCCCTGTGTGAAGATTGGTGGTGTAGTACCAAGTCTTTATGTGCCGCTCCTTCCAGCGCCTGGAATCCAGATCCTTCAGAGGGTGATACTTTTTGCTGGCGAAGCCGAACAGCCAGTATCCGGAGGGGCAGGTGGGTATGTGCGCCTGATACACCCGGCTTATGGGGAAGCTCTTGAATGCCTTGCGGTGCATGGCCCGGCAGGTCTCCTCGTCCTCGTCGAAGAAGGGGCTGCCGTGCTGATATACCATTATGCCGTCCTCGTGCAGCGCCTTGTAGCAGGAGCCGTAGAATTCCTTTGTGAACAGCCCTGCGGTGTGGCCCAGCGGATCGGTGGAATCGTTTATTATCAGGTCGTATTCGTCCTGCTTGCCCCGCAGGAAACGCAGGCCGTCACGGTAGTGCAGCTGAACTCTCGGGTCATCAAGGCCCCTTGCATTATCCGGGAAGAACTCCCGGCAGACCTTAACGAACAGCTCGTCCGGCTCCACCACATCTATTACCTCTATCTCGTCATAGTAGGAAAGCTCTCTGGCAACTCCGCCGTCGCCGCCGCCGATGACCAGCACTCTCCTGACATTTGGGTGGACCGCCATAGGCACATGAACTATCATTTCGTCATATGTGAATTCGTCCTTTTCAGAGAATATAACAGAGCCGTCCGAGGTCAAAAACCTCCCGAACTCCACAGAGTCAAAGACATCTATCCTCTGAAAATCGCTGGTGCCTGAAAATAGCTGCTTCTCCACTCTTATAGCCATTTTTACATTTTTGGTGTGATATTCCGAAAACCAGAAATCCATTCAGCCAGCTCCCATCCAGATATAATCGGCGCCCTTTGTGCCGCCGCTTATATTTATTGTGTATTTATCATAGGTGAAATATGTATCGTAATCGCCGTCATAGTACATAACTATCTCTGTCAGCTTCATTTTTCCGGCGACCTCCCGGCCGTTCTCAAGCTTCTCCGCAGCATACTGCCGCAGCTCTCTGTCATGCCGCTCACACTCCCGGCAGAAGTCCTCAAGATGCCTGAGCGGGTTTGTGTACGGCGTGTATTCCACAGACACTGTTACCTTTATCCGGCCGCTCGGCCAGTCAAAGCTTCCGGTGTAGCCCTCGTCCTCCAGATCAAGAGTGCCCAGCAGCCCAGACCGCAAAAACAGGCTCTCCTTGTATTCCGCGATCAGCTGCTGCAAAAAAAGATCGCTGACCCCGGCCTCCAGAATCTCGGTCAGGTACATACCGCCCATTCTCACAGCAGGGCTTGTATACCAGGGCTTTACAGGCGGGTGCCCCTTGACCCGGTAAACGGTGTACTCGTGCAGCAGCTTTTTGTAGCTGCCTCTTTGCTGCTCCTCCGGGGTCGGGTCCCACATCAGTATCGTCCGGCCCTTTTCACTGGTGCCGCAGGTGAGATCTACAGCCCCGAGTATAGGCATATTAGCGCATATACCGCCGCTTTGCACTGCAACGCTCGTTATCCCGCTGTCGCCGGAGGCAACAAGAAATTCATGCACCTCGTCCTTGAACTGATGCCGCCTGAATTCCGGCAGCACTGCGCTGCCGACCTTTACCGGATATTTCTGCTCAGGCATTGCACTGCCTCCTATCCCGCCAGCTCAGCATAGTCCGGCGCTCCCATATCATGTCCGCATACCTGTATGGAGTGGCCTGCGAACATACCGTCATCGTCGAACCAGACGGTGTAATATCCGTCGGCACTCATCTCGATACTGCTTATTTTCAGGCGCCTCTTGAAGTCCTCCTCTGTTATGGTCTCGTCAAGGTGGTCATCATCGCGCCACTCGTTGGCAAGATAGGTGAGCTCCTGCGCAGCATAGTCCCGTATCTCACTGTCACGCCTTTCGCAGTCCCGGCAGAAGTTCTCAAGGTTGGCAAGGCACTTCTCGTTCTCTTCCTCGTCGGTGTTGAAGGACACCTCTATATCCGTTCCCAGCCAGCTGAACCTGCATGAGAAATATTCGTATCTTTTGTTCAGCTCCAGCTCTCCGAACAGCTCCGAGTGCATATATACGGGGGTGAGATATTCCTTCCACAGCCCGTCGAGATACGGCATTTTCCTGACTGTTCCCAGCAGCTCAAGGACACAGAAGCCATCGCCTTTTTTCACTGGCAGAGCTCTTATCCGGTATTTGATGCCTTCCTGAAACAGCTGTGCATAGAGCCTTTCATCAAACTCTGCATCTGTCAGCGTCCACGAAAAAATACGCTTTCCCTCCACACGTCTGCCGTCGGTCAGGTCGATATATCCGAGATAATAAACCGTACCGGTCCAGCTCCCCTGACCGACCCTGCTTCCATAGGGGCTGCCTCCGCCGACCATAATGATATATTCGTGGGGCGTTTCCTCAAAGCGTTCCTTCAGCTCCTCCGGCTGAAGCCTTGTTCTGAACCTGTAAGGATAGTTCATTTCCATTGCCTCCGCTCATATAGGTGTCATCCAGCCCCGGGCCCATCTTCCCAGAAGGAACAGGACCGCCGCCGGAAACACCAGTGCTCCCGCAGCATAGCCTATTATCATAGCCAGTTTGCTGTCCTTGACCTCTCCGTTTTTCCGCTTTTCCTTCAGCGACCTTTCATAGCGGATAAAAAACACGAATATCGCCAGAGCCGCTATGATGATAATTATATCCGCCGCCTTCATTTCAGCACGTTCAGCCGTTCTAAGCTGCCGTCCTCCGGCCCCTGCATGGAGCAGCCCTTCTCCTTGGCAAAGAGGGTGTAGTCGATTATCTCCTGAGTTATCATCTCACCCGGGGCAAGTATGGGTATTCCCGGAGGGTAGCACATAACAAACTCCCCGCAGATGCGCCCGGCTGTCTCTCTGATAGGCACAAGCTCCTTCTCTGCATAAAAGGCCCGCTGGGGGGTGGCTGCAACTATCGGGGTGATGTACTCTGCATTATGCAGCAGAGACACCGGCTTTGAGTAAAGCCGCTTTATATCCTCCAGCGCTCCCACGAGCCGCTCTATATCCTGTATCCTGTCACCGATAGAGATATAGGCCAGGATATTTCCTATATCACCGAATTCTATCTGTATATCATATTCGTCTCTCAGCAGGTCATAGACCTCGATACCGGTAAGCCCTATATCTCTGGTATATACCGAGAGCTTTGTAACGTCAAAGTCGAAGATGCTGCCGCCGTTCACAAGGTCCTTGCCGTAGGCATAGTAGCCTCCGATAGAATTGATCTCCTCTCTGGCATACTCAGCCATGTTTGCTACCTTCTCGAAGGACTCTCTGCCTCTGAGGGCCAGGTTCCGCCTGGATATGTCAAGGCTTGAAAGCAGCAGATAGGAAGCAGAGGTGGTCTGTGTCAGGTTGATTATCTGCTCCACATAGCGGGTGTTCACATTCGGGCCCAGCAGCAGAAGTGAGCTCTGGGTCAGGCTCCCGCCGGACTTGTGCATAGACACCGCCGCCATATCCGCACCTGCCTCCATAGCAGAGACCGGCAGCTTATCGTTAAACGAAAGGTGTGTGCCGTGGGCTTCGTCCACCAGCACCATCATATTGTGCTCATGTGCTATCCTGACGATAGATCGCAGGTCAGAGCAGATGCCGTAGTAGGTGGGGTTGTTGACGAACACGGCAGTAGCAGCCGGGTGTTCACGGATAGCCTTTTCCACCTGGCTGAGCTCCATGCCCAGGGCTATGCCTATATGCTTGTCCACGTCCGGGTCAACATACACCGGCTCGGCTCCGCAGAGCACCAGTGCATTGATAACGCTTCTATGGACATTTCTTGGCAGTATGATCTTATCGCCGGCTTTGCAGGCAGTAAGTATCATGCTTTGCACAGAGGAGGTCGTGCCTCCTACCATAAAGTAGGCGTGGGCAGCGCCAAAGGCATCGGCAGCAAGGGCCTCAGCGTCATATATGACAGATATGGGGTGGCAGAGGTTGTCCAGCGGCTTCATGGAGTTTACGTCAAGGCTGACGCACTGCTCCCCCAGCAGCTTTACCAGCTCCGGGTTGCCTCTCCCCCGCTTATGCCCTGGCACGTCAAAGGGAACGACTCTTTGCTTTCTGAATCTTTCCAGCGCCTCATAGACCGGCGCAGATCTTTGCTTTTCAATATCCATAGCAATTTCTCCAACTGACAATTATCGGCTGCCTGTTCAGCTTTGAAGCTGTTTGCGGCAATAAAAAAGGCAGGTGTTATCACCTGCCAGTCGTAAACGTTAGGTATGATACCGCAAGACATACGGGATACGCCGAATACTTATTGACCGTTTCACAAGTGAAAGAATTATACTTATAAAATTTGAGCTTTTAACTCAATCAATAATGCAGAGTTCCTCTGCGTTTCGGCTTTCGACCCGCCTGTCCGTCCGGGCTTGGCTCTATAAAAATAGAGCGGTCTATTTCGGAGTGTTCCGAACGAAAACATTATATCACAAATCTTTTATCTTGTCAAGGGCCGCACAGCGTCAGCGCAATGCCCTCGCCGGAAAGACTGTGCGGAGGCAGAGCTTGGCAGATGGTTGATGCTTGATAATTGACAGCTGATGATCCTGCTGCTGATTCTGAAAAAAAAAAGCCGGACGTCTGCGCCCGGCTTTTGACTGTCAGTTTGATGATTTGATGTATTCCAGCACCTCTGCGGCGTTAGTGTCCGGCTTGACCTTGGGCATGACCTTTTCTATGATGCCCTCAGCGTTTATGATGAAGGTGCTTCTCACCACGCCCATGCTGACCTTGCCGTAGTTCTTCTTCTCCTGCCATACCCCAAAGGCTTCTATTGCCTGACGCTCAGGGTCAGAGAGCATGATAAAGGGCAGGGAATGTCTTTCTGCAAATTTCTGATGTGAGGCTGTGCTGTCCTTGCTGATGCCTATTACCGTCACACCGAGCTTTTCAAACTCTTTGAATGCTCCTGCAAAGGCACAGGCCTGACGTGTGCAGCC
>CADBTF010000213.1 GCA_902797485.1 uncultured Ruminococcus sp.
TGCGTGGGGTAGTCCGGGAGTTTTGAGGACCATTATAGCTTTTAATTCACAATTATCGCCCTTTGAGAGAGGGGCGATATTTTTTTGACTGCTTGTCCTTGGACCCTTATCTGTGAGAACACAAAAATGAGGACGCCCGCAGACGCCCTCAAAGAACAGTTATAAAAACAGCAGCTATCAACTATCAACTAAACACCCAGCGCCTGGGCGAGCTTATCTACCTGGCTTATCGTGTTGAAGGCGGAGGGGGAGAACCTTACTGCGCCTTGCTCTATGGTGCCAAGGGAGTTGTGGGCAAGTGCCGCACAGTGCAGGCCGCCCCGCAGTGCAAAGCCCTTATCGGAAAGCTGCATGGAGACCTCATGGGAGCTTTTATCGCCAATGTTGAAGGCCACTATGGGAACATACTCCCCCTCGCTGCGGTAGATCCTTATGTCCTTCCGTTGGGAGAGCCGCTCTATGAGCCTTGAACACAGCCTTTGCTCATGGGCGCAGATCGCTTCCGGGCCTTTGGCGCTCACAAAGCGTATGCCCTCCCGCAGGCCGATTATGCCCACTGTGTTAAGGGTGCCGCTTTCAAGGCGCTCCGGCATCTCCGAGGGCTGCTCCAGCAGGGCAGAGCTTGTGCCGGTGCCTCCTTCGATTATGGTGGAGAGGGGGTGCTCACCGTTGGTGATGAGCAGGCCGGTACCGCTGGGGCCGTAGAGGGCCTTCTGGCCGGAGGTGCAGATAAAATCAAAACCGTCCGAAAGCTTTATTGGCAGCAGCCCCGCTGCCTGAGAGCAATCCCCGATAAAGCACAGCCCACGCCTGCGGCAGAGCTCACCTATAGCCTTGTAGGGCAGTATCCTGCCGGTGACGTTGGAGGCCGCTGTGCAGCACACGCACTTTGTATCCGGCCTTATGAGGCGCTCTAAGTTCCGGAGGGTCTCGCTGTCGCTCTCACTCACCTTTGCTATGGAAAATTCCACCCCTCTGGTTTTGGAAAGGGCATAGACCGGCCTTGCGGCGGCGTTATGCTCAAGGCTTGAGATGATGATATGCCCGCCGTACTGCATGATGCCTTTTATTGCCATATTCAAAGCGTAGGTGGCGTTGGCGGTAAAGGCCACGTTTTCCGTCTCCGCACCGAAGAAGGCAGCGGCGGTCTCTCTTGCGGAATAGACCTGCTCTGCGGCCTCCATAGAGAGCCTGTGGCCGCTCCTGCCGGGGTTGCCGCCGTATTTTCTCACAGCCAAAGCCACTGCATTCTGCACCTGAGCCGGCTTTGGAAAGCTTGATGCTGAATTATCAAAGTTTATCATTGTAAACACCCACTTATTCAATGCAAAATGCACGTTCCTGACCGTTATATATCAACTGTCAATTATCAATTATCAACTTACCTGTAGGTCTGTTTGTAGGGTATCCTGTTTTTCGCCAGAAGCGCAAGCGCCTCCTGCTCACCCGCCCGCACTGCTACCGAATAGCCGCAGCCGGTGCCGATGTTTTTCGGGGTCCTTATCACGTCGCTGTGCCAGCCCTGCTTTTCAAACAGCGTCCGGGCTTTCATGGCGTAAGTGATAGAGGTCATTGCTATATAGGTTTTTGTCAAATTTATCACCGTGCCTTAGTGCCATAGCTCCGACACTTTTATAATATGCCGAACTTAAACAAAGTGTGAAGCTTTGGTAAACTCCTGTTAATAGTTGCACGTTTTAATGCAACAATACCCCTCATTTCAGCTATTAGTGAAGAGCAAAAAGCAAACGGACATTTTGGTTTTTCAAAAAAAGCAAATGTATCGTTTGGTTTTCTGAAAAAAGCAAAAGCACATTTTGGTTTTAAGCAGTTATCAAAATAAGTGAATGGTTCCGGCCGAGTGTATGTGCTTTTAGGTTTTGGGGTTTGCTTTTTTACAGCTTGCAGGGCGGGCAGGAGATGTGTTTTTCTCCGGAATGTGACCGCACATATTATGGGAGGAATTATAATGAAAGAGATCGCATCTAAGGGGTTTGTGTTTTACAAGGACTGGCAGAAGATACTGGAGGCCTTTGATACCGCTGAGGAGGTAGGCACTCTGATGCTGGCGGTCATGGACTATGTAAACAACGGCATAGAGCCGGATTTCAGGGGGGCTCTGAGAATGGCCTTTACAGTCCTCACCGGGCAGATAGACAGAGACTTTGAGAAATATAACGACATTGTGGATAAGCGCAGGACAGCCGGTCAGCGGGGCGGCAGGCCCAAGGCATCAGAGCCGGGGGATAACACCTCTGATGAGCAGGACAATGATGCTGATGAAGAACAAACAGAGCATACAGAAAAAGCAAAAAAAGCAAATGATGATTTTGCTTTTTCAAAAAAAGCAAACGACGGTTTTGCTTTTTCGGAGAAAGCAAACGGGGTAAATACAAATAAAAATATAAATACAAATAAAAATACAAATACAATTATAAATCCAAATACAAAGACAAATCCAAATACAAAGACAGACAGAGAGAAAGAGAGAGAAGAAGAGAGTGTTAAGGGGGCTGACGCCCCGTCCGTCTGTCCGTCTGACTCGCCCAGCGAGGATATTCCTGAGTCTATTGATGAGGTCAGACTGTTCTGCTATGAAGAGAAGCTCCCTGTGGACGTGGATTCCTTCTATAATTACTACTCATCAAAAAACTGGATAATGAACGGTGAGCCTATCAAAAACTGGAAGGCAGTATTAAAAAGCTGGGCTGAGAAGAAGGAGAAAAGCAGGAGCATGATGTCTAAGCTGGACAGCTGGATAGGTAAAGGTCTGCCGGGATAATAATAAGACAGAAATGATATTCTTCGGCAGATCACTGAACGTCAGCGCTTCAGGTGAACTGGGAATTATACAGCTCACTGTAGAACCCTCCGGCGGCGATAAGGGCTTCGTGGGTGCCTTGCTCTATGATGTGGCCGCTGCGCATGACGATTATCAGGTCTGCGTCCTGAATGGTGGAAAGGCGGTGGGCTATGATGAAGCTGGTGCGGCCCTTCATCATCTTCTTGAAGGCCCGCTGAACAAGTATCTCCGTGCGGGTGTCGATAGATGAGGTGGCTTCGTCAAGGATAAGCATGGGCGGCAGCGAGAGCATCACCCTTGCTATGCACAGAAGCTGCTTCTGCCCCTGTGAGAGGGAACCGCCGTCGTCGGAGATGATCGTGTCGTAGCCCTGTGGGAGCCGCTTTATGAAGGAATGGCAGTGGGCGGCTCTGGCGGCGGCTTCTATCTCCTGATCTGTGGCATCAGGCTTGCCGTAGGAGATGTTCTCTTTTATGGTGCCGGTTTTCAGCCATGTGTCCTGAAGGACCATTCCGTACTGGGAGCGCATTGAGGAACGTGTGCAGCCGGTGACAGGGTGGCCGCTCAATATTATCTCGCCGGAATTCACATCGTAGAAGCGCATGAGAAGATTGATAAATGTGGTCTTTCCGCAGCCGGTGGGCCCCACTATGGCTATGTGCTGCCCCGGCTTTACATTCATGTTGAAATCCTCTATCAGAGGGAGATCGGGGTTGTAGGAGAAATAGACGTTCTTTGCTTCCAAGGAGCCGTCAACGGCGGTGAGGGTGAGGGCATGGGGAGCGTCGGGCTTTTCGGCAGGCTCACCGATAACGTCCAGCACACGCTTTGCAGCGGCAAGGGCGCTTTGCAGCTCTGTGATGACGCCGGAGATCTCATTGAAGGGCTTGGTGTACTGATTGGCGTAGGTGAGGAAGCAGGAGAGCTGACCCACCGTAAAGCCCCCGCCGATAGCGGTAAAGGCCCCCACTATCCCCACAAAGGAATAGACCAGCCCGTTTATGAAGCGGGTGCAGGGGTTTGTCAGAGAGGAAAAGAACACTGCTCTCACCCATGCGTGCCGGAGCTTTTGGTTATCCTCCTCAAAGCGCTTTTCAGCCTCCTGCTCGTAGCTGAAGGCCCGCACTGCCTTGGCGCTGCCTACCATTTCACCAACTAAGGCGGTAAGCTCACCGCGGGCTTCTGTCTGGCGGGTAAAGAGCTTGTAGGTGTTGCGGGCTATGAACCTTGCCACAAACATTGAGAGGGGTGTTATCAGCACCACCACAAGGGTGATCTTCACGTTTATGGAGAGCATAAAGCCTAAAGTTCCAAGGATAGTCACAATGCCTGTAAAGAGCTGTGCAAAGCCCATGAGCAGCCCGTCGGAGACATTTTCTATATCAGACACAAGGCGGCTTATCATATCCCCCTGCCTGGTGCTGTCGATATAGGAGAGGGGCAGCCGCTGGAGCTTGGAGAAAGCGTCGTTTCTCAGGTCACGCACCGCATAGAATGTGACCTTATTGGTACACAGAGACATCAGCCACTGGCAGAGAGCTGTCACGGCCACTGTGATGCCCAGCTTTATGAGCACGTTCCTGACACCGGCAAAGTCCACATTGCCCTTGGTGATGATGCAGTCCACAGCGTCACCCACCAATATGGGGGCGTAAAGCGTTGCTGCCACAGAGACCGCCGCCAGCAGCAGAGAGAGCAGCAGCAGGCCCTTGTGGGGCTTGACATACCGCATGAGGGGCTTTAAAACAGAGGGGGAGTTATTCATTTGCAGCCGCCTCCTTTGCTTTATCGCTGTACTGCTGTGACTGGCAGATCTCCCTGTAGAGCCCGCAGCCCTGCAAAAGCTCCTCGTGGGTGCCGATACCGGCAAGAGCGCCGTCGTCCAGCACCAGTATCTTGTCAGCATACCGAATGGAGGACACCCGCTGTGAGACTATGAACACCGTCATGCCCTTGGTCTTTTCAGCCAGAGCTCGGCGCAGGGCGGCATCTGTTGCCAGGTCGAGGGCTGATGCGGAATCGTCCAGCACTAAAATATCAGGCCTGCCCACCAGCGCCCTTGCGATAGTAAGCCGCTGACGCTGCCCTCCGGAGAGGTTCTTTCCGCCGCCTGTCAGCTCATGGTCAAGGCCCTCCGGCTTCTGCTTTACAAAGTCCAGAGCCTGAGCGATCTCAAGGGCTTCATAGAGCTCACTGTCATCAGCGTCACGCTTGCGGTAGCAGAGATTATCCCGGACAGTTCCCCGGAAGAGCTCTGCCTTCTGAGGAACGAAGCCAACAGCCTGCCGCAGCTGTTTGAAGGGGTACTTATCCACATTGCTGCCTGAAACCAGCACCTCACCGCATGATACCTCATAGAACCTTGGGATAAGGTTCACAAGGGTGCTCTTTCCGCAGCCGGTACCGCCGATTATGCCCACTGTCTCGCCTCTGGCGGCTGTAAAGGAAATATCCTTTAATGCGTATTCTTCGTTATCGTGGTAGGAGAAGGAGACATTTTTGAAGCACACCGCAGGGGCGGCAGGGTCGGGAGTTATCTCTGAATTGCCCTTGTCGGAAATGGAGGGGCTGACGGCAAAGACCTCGTTTATCCTCACTGAGGAAGCCTGTGCCCGGGTGAGGGAGGTCACCAGCAGGGCCACTGCCAGCAGTGCCAAAAGTATCTGATTCATATAAGAGATGAGAGCTATGAGCTCACCCTGGGTGAGATCGCCGGCATCTACATTCACCCCGCCGAACCATATGATAAGTATGATCGCCAGATAGACGATAACATAGGTGCATGGGTTTGTGAGGGCAGAGATGCGCCCGGCTTTGATCTGGAGCCCCAGCAGGTCGTCGGCATTCTGACGGAACTGCCGTTCTTCACTCTCCTGCCGGGAGAAGGCTCTTATCACTCTCACGCCGGAGAGGTTCTCGCCCACCATGAGGGTGGTCTTATCCAGCTTTTTCTGTATCTTCTTATAGAGGGGAACAGTGAGCTTCATAACAAGGAAGATCATCAGAGCCAGCAGGGGTGAGGCCACAATAAAGATAAGCGTCAGCTTCGGGGAGATAGTAAAGGCCATGATGACTGCACCCAGCACAATAAAGGGCGATCTTAAAAAGAGCCTCAGCAGCATATTTATGCCTGTCTGTGCCTGATTTACGTCAACGGTCATGCGGGTGACGAGGGTGGAGGCTCCGAGGGTGTCCAGCTCCTTATGGGAGAGGGTGTTGATATGGTGGAACAGCTCCCGCCGGAGCTCCGTGCCGAAGCCAAGGGAGGCTCTCGCAGCGAAGAACTGAGCCGTCAGTGAGGCAGTAAGCCCCAGCACACCCAGCAGCACCAGCAGCCCGCCCATTCTGAGCACATAGCCGGTGTCCTCATTCTTGATGCCCACGTCGATTATCTTAGCCATAACGATAGGCACGATCAGCTCAAAGCAGGCCTCTGTCAGCTTGAACAGCGGCCCCAGCACGCTCTGGAGCTTATAGTTTTTCAAATAGCGGAACAGTTTCAGCAATTGTATCTCTCCTATATGAATTGATTTGGGGTGACAATGCACAATGCACTTTTCAATGCACAATGCACAATGCACA
>CADBTF010000214.1 GCA_902797485.1 uncultured Ruminococcus sp.
GCGCTCACCGATCGAGAAGATCGCTACCGCTCACACCCTTTCCGACAGCTTTGAGACCTGCCTTTTTAACCTCGCCAGAGGAGCAGGAGCCAGGGGCATCTGCGGGATCCCCCCCGTCAGAGGCAGGTTTATCCGCCCGCTCATAGGCTGCACCCGCCGTGAGATCGAGGAATATCTGACCGGGTGCGGGCAGGAGTGGATAACAGATTCTTCCAATTTGTCCGATGATTATTCCCGCAACCGCATAAGGCATAATGTTGTTCCGGCGCTTAAAGAGCTGTACCCGGAGGCTGAACATTCCTTTGAACGGCTTTCTCAGTCTCTGCGTGCAGATGACGACTACCTTTACAGTCAGGCAGCACTTATGCTGGCTCAGGCCGAAGGGTCTGACGGCTATGCCCTTGGCACCATGTCTCAGGCAGCCGGGCCTGTACTTTCAAGAGCGGTCATTCTCCTGCTGAAAGAAAACGGCATCAGCTTTGACAGTTCCCGGGTAAATGAACTCTGCCGTCTCGTACACCACGGCGGGAGGGTCTGCCTGACAGGGAATGTATACGCTCTTGCTTCAAACGGCCTGTTCAGGATAGCTGCCCTCGAAGCTCCCGGAAATGAGAGCGTTACAGTCAAAGGGGCAGGGAATTATGAGCTTTGCGGAAAGCTTTTCACTGTTGAAATAATAAAAAAAGAACAAATTGATTTCAAAATTAACAGAACGTTTACATATACAGCCTTAGATTATGCTAAAATAAAAGGTGTGATTTCAGTTAGGACCAGACAGGCCGGCGATAAGATACGCATAAGCGGACGTGGCTGCACCAAGTCTGTCAAAAAGCTGTTTTCCGAAAGTGTCCCGCTGGAGAAGCGAGGGCAGGTGCTTTTGCTTTGTGATGAGAACGGAGTCTGCGCTGTTGAGGGCTTCGGAGCCGATGAACGCTGCGCTGTTTCAGATGCCACAGATACGGTCTTGTTATTCGGCGTGAAAAGTGAATGAGCTATCATATTTCTGTCACAATAACGTATTATAATAAAACTGAAAATCACTTGCTGAATTTTCCCCCGTATAACGGGTAAAATACAAAAGAAAGAAGGCTTGATGGATTGAAAAAAAGCGGTAACGGAAAATCCCTGCTGATCTATTTTCTGGTAGCTGTTCTTGTCCTTGGCGGGCTTGTTTATATGCTGACTTCTATGAGCAAGAATAAGTCGGATAAGGCATATTCCGAAATAATGCAGCAGTTTGACGATCTGCAGGTGTCTGAGTTCACCTTTGACCTGGGCTCCGGCAAGCTGACCTATACTCTCAGAAACAGCGACGAGAAGCATAGCTACTCGGTGCCGAATGTATCTATCTTTGTGCAGGAGGTGCTGGGAGGCGAAAGAGCCGACACCTACAGAAAGCTCTATAACGCCAAGTACGGCGAGGGCGCTTTAAAGTATGACCTGATACCTGTTTCGGATAACAGCTTCCTGCTGAATCTGATACCCACGCTTCTTATGCTGGGAGTTATGATCTTCCTGTTCATATTTATGATGCGTTCAGCCGGAGGCGGAAAGATAAATTCCTTTGGCAAGACCAACGCCAAGCAGGCCCCCTCTTCCAAAAAGGCCACCTTTGCAGATGTTGCCGGTGCCGATGAGGAAAAGGAGGAGCTGCGTGAAATAGTAGATTTCCTGAAAGACCACAAGAAGTATGACGAACTGGGAGCTCGTATCCCCAAGGGCGTTCTGCTGCTGGGCCCTCCGGGTACAGGTAAGACACTGCTGGCAAGAGCTGTTGCAGGTGAGGCAAATGTGCCCTTTTTCTCGATCTCAGGTTCGGATTTCGTTGAGATGTTCGTAGGTGTCGGCGCAAGCCGTGTAAGAGACCTCTTTGAGCAGGCCAAGAAAAATGCCCCCTCTATCATCTTTATCGACGAGATCGACGCCGTGGGCAGACAGAGAGGAACCGGTCTTGGCGGCGGCCACGACGAGCGTGAGCAGACCCTTAACCAGCTCCTTGTTGAAATGGACGGCTTTGAGGCCAATGATTCCGTTATCGTAATGGCGGCTACCAACCGCCGTGATATTCTTGACCCGGCTCTGCTCCGTCCCGGGCGCTTTGACAGGCAGGTGCTTGTGAGCTACCCTGATGTCAAGGGCAGAGAGGAGATCTTGAAGGTCCACACCAGAAACAAGCCTCTTGGCCCTGATGTGAGTCTGGAAACTATAGCTAAATCCACAGTCGGCTTCACCGGAGCTGACCTTGAAAACCTCGCAAACGAGGCGGCCCTGCTTGCTGCCAGAAACGGCAGAAAGGCCATTACCAAGCACGATATGGAGGAAGCCTCCATTAAAGTCGTTGCCGGTCCTGAGAAGAAATCCAAGGTGGTCACTGACGCTGAAAAGCGCCTGACAGCTTATCACGAGGGCGGTCATGCCATCTGCACCTACTATTGCTCCTCACAGGATAAGGTCCACATGGTCACTATTATCCCCCGTGGACAGGCCGGCGGCTTTACCATGAGCCTCCCTGAAAAGGATAAGGCCTTTGTCTCCAAGCATGAGATGATCGAAAATATCATCGTGCTGCTGGGCGGGCGTGTGGCCGAAAAGATCATTCTTGACGATATTTCCACCGGTGCCTCCAATGACCTTGAAAGAGCAACTTCTACCGCAAGGAATATGGTGACCCGCTACGGTTTCTCCGATAACCTTGGCCCCGTCGTTTACGGCAGGGGAGAGCATGAGGTGTTCCTGGGCAGAGATTACAGCTCTACTCCCAGCTACTCAGAAAATGTTGCTGCTGAGATCGACGCTGAGATCCGCTCGATCGTTGAGGACTGCTTTGAAAAGTGCGAGACGCTGCTGCGTGAGCATATCGACAAGCTTCACCTGATCGCTGATTACCTGATGAAGCACGAGAAGATCGACGGCAAGAACTTTGAGAAGCTTATGAAAGGCGAGCTGACCGATGCTGTTATCGACCTGCCTGCCGAGAGCGCTTCCGAACCCACTGTTTCTGACGACAGCCTGATGCCGGGTGATGAGTTCTTTACAAAGAACGCCGAAAGCTCCGACACGACTGATGGGGATAACTAAGCTCCTGATTTACCGTTGCTTCTGTAACGGCACTATATATCCCGATGCTGTTTGTGCGGCGTCGGGATAGCTTTTTAATCAAGGACGTTTTAAAACTGTACAGAAATTTGTACTAATTAAATTTTTTTGAAAAAACTATAGCTTTTTTGAAGAAAGTGTGTTATAATATAGCAAGTGACGAATTTGCCTTTGAGAAAAGGAGTTGATAAGTATGGGAAAGTATGACGGCTCAAAATGCCTGAGCTGCGGCAAGGAGTTTACCTCCGAGGACGATGTAGTTGTCTGCCCTGAATGCGGCACACCCTATCACCGCAGCTGCTATGAAAAGGAAGGCCAGTGCATCAATATCGAGCTTCACGAAAAGGGAGGCTCGTGGCAGCCGGAGACTGATAAAACCGAGGCTGGCTCCGGGGAACCCATAAGATGCTCACGCTGCGGTCAGGAGAACCCTGCAGAGGGCCTGTTCTGCAACCGCTGCGGTATGCCCCTGAGAAATGTATCAAACGAGGAAAGGCCCTTTAACGACACCGCCTCCAAATCCGAGACGGAGGATAACAGCACAAATAATTTTGGCCCCGGGTCCTTTGGACAGTTTGCTGATCAGGGCGCTATGCGCTTCGACCAGGATTCTGATATAGACGGTGTAAAGCTGGGAGACCTGGCAAGATATGTAGGCAAGAATCAGTTCTCCTACCTGACCAGCTTTATTCGCTTCGGAAAGTTCGGCGGCAAGTTAAGCATCAATTTTTCTGCGCTGCTGTTCCCCCAGTTCTATTTCTTCTACCGGAAAATGAACCTGATAGGCATTATTTACCTTGTGCTTACTATAGCCCTGTCAGTGCCTACAATGATGGTCCTCTCTGTAGCCGGCTACCTTCCGAGCATCAGCTTTGTGACTGAATCCTTTGTTAAGACCAACAGCTTTTCAACAGTGCTGAATCTGAGCACCTCGCTTTTGATGGTGCTGCAATGCCTGTCAGCTATCTTTGCCAATTACTGGTACTACCGTCAGGCAAGAAAGGATATACAGCAGCTTCGCTCCGTTGAGACCGAAAGCGAGGAGGACGTGCGTTCTGCGATAATCCGCAAGGGCGGCGTTTCTTTGGCAGCTTTCTTTATGTCGGTCCTCGTTTCCTATGCGCTGATGATCGGCACAATGTTTGTTATGAACAAGTTCCCGGCCAAGGAGACAAGTGTTTCAAGCACCAGCTCTCAATCCAGTACAGTTTCCTCTGCTGCTGATGCTTCTTCTGTCTCCGGCACTCAGCTTGTCAGCCGGAACGGAATACTGGAATGGGCTTGTTCATAAAAAATTTACTTTTGAGCATTCCCCGCTGATTGACAAAATCGCATGGGTGTGTTATAATAATTAAGTTATCCTTGCTTGTATTTTTAATGCAGGCGAAATCCAAAAGGAGGTGTAAAGTATGGCAAAGATCAATGAAACTTACGAGGCTGTAGTTGTTTTTAGCTCCAAGGCCGGCGAAGAGGCAGTAAATGCTCTTTCCGCAAGATTTGACGAAATGATCAAAGCAAACGCTGAGGACGTTGAGCTTAACAACTGGGGTAAACGTAAACTGGCTTATGCTATCAATTACGAGACAGAAGGAAACTACGTGCTTTGGACATTCAAGGCTACCCCTGAATTCCCAGCAGAGCTCGAGCGTGTACTCGGCATCACTGACGGCGTGCTCCGTTTCCTGATCACTGTAAAGTGATCTTCACTGTTAAGTGAGAAATAGTTAAGTCAAGCAGGTTATTTGGGCGAATAGATGATTTTAGAGTAGAAAGAGGTATTATTATGTTGAACAATGTTGTATTAATGGGAAGAATCACACAGGACCTTCAGATGAGACAGACCCCTAACGGCATCAGCGTGCTTTCTTTTTCAATTGCTGTAGAAAGAAGCTTTGCTAAGCAGGGTGAGGATCGTCAGACTGATTTTATCGATTGTGTTGCTTGGAGACAGCAGGCAGAATTTATTTCAAGATATTTCGGCAAGGGCAGAATGATCGCAATTGTCGGAAGCTTGCAGACCAGGTCATATCAGGACAAAAACGGCAACAACCGCAAGGCTGTTGAGGTGCTTGTAGATCAGGTCTCCTTTACAGGAGAAAAAGCTCAGCAGGGCAGTTATCAGCAAAATAACGGCTACGGCGGAGGCTACCAGAACAATAACAACTACGGCGGCGGGTACCAGCAGAACAATGGGTATCAGGGCGGCTATCAGCAGAATAATAATCAGTACCAGAATCAGAGCGCTCCTGCACCCGCTCCCCAGCCCCAGAACGCTCCTGCGTCAAATGATGACCCTTCGCTGAATATCGGCGGGCTTGAGGACTTTGAGGTCCTGAATGACGAGGGCGTACCGTTCTGATCCAGGCATGATGCCTGACTACAGTTTTTAAGTAAGGAGGATTCTATCATGGAAAGAACCGGAAGGCCAATGAAGAGAGGCCGCAAGAAGGTTTGTATGTTCTGTGTTGACAGAGCTGATAAAATTGATTACAAGGATATCGCTAAGCTCAGAAAGTGCATGACAGAGAGAGCTAAGATTCTCCCCCGTCGTGTTACCGGCACCTGCGCATATCACCAGAGAGAGCTGACGACAGCTATCAAGAGAGCTCGTCATCTTGCACTCCTGCCCTATGTAGCAGACTAAGAGCAAACGAATTCAAAGAGGTATCCTTAATTGGATGCCTCTTTTTTGCCCTATAAAAATTTTGAATATAGGCATTAAATGAACATCCATTCCGTTAATTGTCCGTTTTATTGTACTGCCATATTTATCTACTTGAAATTATACCTGATCTGTGTTATAATGTGTATACAACAAAGAAATGACAAACAGATATGACAAAACAAAAGAAAGGGGAATGTATTGTGAAAGAGAAAATTGATATGCTTAATGAGAATGAGATCGTCTATCCCTGCGTGCCGACAAGAGAGCTTATTGTGTTTCCGAATATGGTAATGCACTTTGAAGTGGGCAGATCTGCTTCTATCAAAGCAGTCAAGGCTGCAATGAATAACAACATAAGCATCTTTCTTGTGGCCCAGAAGGACGCAGAAGTGGAGCACCCTGTCAAAAAGGACGTTTTCACCATTGGCACACTGGCTAAAGTAAAGCAGATCATTAAAACTCCCGGCGGCATTTACCGCTGCCTGGTCGAGGGTGAGCGAAAGGCTAAGCTTGTCAAGCTCTTTGACAAGGAGCCCTATTATGAGGCTGTTGTAAAGGAATTGCCTAATTACAGCCGTGAAAAGATCGACTCAGCCGAGTTAGATGCTGTTTCAAGGGAATTGAAAGAAACCTTTGAGCAGTATTCCAAAAGTGTTCCCAGAATGTCAACGGACACTGTTTATCTCGTGCAGAGCTCCTCTGACCCCATTAAGCTTTTTGAAAATATTGCCTTTAATATAATGCTGCAATTCAATGATAAGCAGCGGCTTTTGGAACTGAATACCGTCGGAGAAAAGATGATCTATCTTCTGACGATCCTTGTCAAGGAGATCGAGATAATAGCTCTGGAAGCTCAGGTCCATGAGCGGGTACAGTCAGCTATGGACAAGAACCAGAGAGACTACTACATCCGTGAGCAGATCAGAGTGCTCCGCTCAGAGCTTGGAGAGAGCATGGGTGACGAGGTCGATGAGAATGAGATCGAGCGATACGGCCGCATGATAAGCGAATGTGAGTGCTCTGAGGAGATCAAGGAAAAGCTCTCCAAGGAGGTAGATCACCTGCAAAAGATGCCATCCGGTTCTGCCGAGGCTGCGGTCATCAGAAATTACCTTGACACAGTCCTTGAGCTTCCCTGGAGCAAGCGCACCAAGGATAACAGCAATGTGGCTAAGGCTGCAAAAATGCTGGACGAGGACCACTACGGCATGAAGCGTGTCAAGGAAAGAATAGTCGAGACTCTTGCCGTCATGAAAATGACCGGCGGCTCAAAGGGTCAGATACTCTGCCTCTACGGACCTCCGGGAGTTGGTAAGACCTCTGTGGGCAAGAGCATAGCAAGAGCTCTGGGCAGAAAATATGTGCGTGTTTCTCTCGGCGGTGTCAGGGACGAGAGCGACATCAGAGGCCACAGAAAAACCTATATCGGCGCTATGCCCGGACGTATCATCACCGCCCTCAGGCAGGCCGGCACTAAAAACCCTGTTATGCTGCTGGACGAAATAGACAAGATGAGCAATGACTTCCGGGGCGACCCCTCCTCTGCTATGCTGGAGGTGCTGGATTCAGAGCAGAACTCTGCATTCAGAGACCACTTTATCGAGGTGCCCTTTGATCTGAGCGAGGTGCTGTTTATCACTACAGCTAACTCCTTGGATACCATTCAGCCCCCTCTCCTTGACCGTATGGAGGTCATTGAGCTTTCCAGCTATACGAGAGAAGAAAAGTTCAATATCGCCAAGCTGCATCTTATCCCTAAGCAGCTCTCCCGCCACGGACTTAAAGCCAGTCAGCTAAGGATAACTGACGATGCTGTCTATTCTTTGATCGACAGCTACACCCGTGAGGCCGGCGTCAGAAAGCTTGACAGATGTATCGCCTCCCTCTGCCGTAAGGCTGACAGAGAGCTGCTTGAAAAAGACATCAAGCGTGTTACGGTCAAAGCTGCTAACATAACCGAATATCTCGGACATAAGAAATACCTTGGCGATGAGATCTCCGGCAAGGACGAGGCAGGCCTTGTAAACGGCCTTGCATGGACCTCAGTGGGCGGTGTTATCATGCCGCTGGAGGTGCTTGTGCTGGACGGAAAGGGCAAGATCGAGCTCACAGGCTCCCTTGGCGATGTTATGAAGGAGTCTGCAAGGATCGCAGTCAGCCTCGTGAGAAGCCTTGCTGATAAGTACGGCATAGCCCCTGACTTCTACGAGAAGAAGGACCTTCACATTCACGCTCCGGAGGGAGCAGTCCCCAAGGACGGACCTTCCGCCGGTGTTACTATGACTACTGCACTTGTTTCTGCTCTTAGCGGTATTCCCGTAAGGGGCGACGTCGCAATGACCGGCGAGATCACCCTGAGAGGCAAGGTGCTGCCGATAGGCGGTCTGAGGGAAAAGACTATGGCTGCATACAAGGCCGGCATCAAGACGGTGATCGTTCCAAAGGACAATCAGGGCGATTTGGACGAGATCGACGAGGTAGTCAAGCTGGGTCTGGAGTTTGTGTTTGCCGAGACTATCAGCGACGTGCTGGACACTGCACTTGTCAAGCCGGAAAAGCACAGAGCAGATGTGCCCTATGAGCTTGTGAAGAAGCCTGTCCGCAAGTCAAAGAAAGCGTCGGTGTGATATGAACTGGAATAAGGTAAGCTTTGTCACTTCCTATGGCAGCCTTTCACAAATGCCCCCCTCCGATAGGATAGAGATAGCATTTTCCGGCCGCTCGAATGTTGGCAAATCCTCCCTGATAAATAAGCTGCTGGGCAGAAAAGCTCTTGCAAGAGTAAGCTCTATGCCCGGCAAGACTGTTACTATCAATTTCTATGAACTGGATAATATTCATGTCGTCGATCTCCCCGGCTACGGCTACGCTAAAACTGCCAAGGGCCTGAAGCGCAGCTGGAGCGACCTGATAGGCGGCTACCTGATCTCTGACCGGGAGCTTGAGCTGGTTTTCCAGCTTATAGATATGCGCCATGCCCCCTCTAAGGACGACCTGCAAATGATAGATTATCTGATCGAAAACGAAATGCCCTTTGTGATAGTTTTCACCAAAGCAGATAAGCTGAAGCCCACCGAGCGCCGCACCAGAATGGCGGCCTTCGCTCAGGAGATACCTCATTTCGAGGAGATTACTCATGTTGAGTTTTCCGCCATGACCGGCGAAGGAACTGATGAGCTCCGCAGGATAATCGAAGAGATCGCAGAGCCCGAAGAAGAATAAATAATAAACCCCGAAGCAGTTTAAAAGCTGCCTCGGGGCCTTTTGTTTTATAAGTTTATCAGAGCTTTACCTCAGTGCCGCCAAAGGGCCTGATAGACAGCACATAGCAGCTGCCCTCACCGAATACCTTTTCCATAGAGCTCTTGAACTGCTCAAGCTTAGCGTCAGGCACAAAGGCCTGTATGGTGCCTGCAAATCCGCCGCCATGAACACGGTATGCTCCCTCGTCTCCAAGAATAGCCTCTGCCAGATAAAGCGCAGTTGAAAGCCCCTGATGTGCAGGGTCAGACACAGCAAACACATTTTGCAGGTACATATAAGATGATTTTCCGGAGGCCTTTACCGCCTTGAAGAAGCGGTCAATGTCACCGGCTGAGAGCGCAGCCTTTTCCTCGTCAACACGCTTGTTCTCGTCAACAAAATGCAGAGCTCTCAAAACAGCCCTGTCTCCGAATTTCTCCCTGAGCTCCGGCAGAGCTTCGATGATCTGCTCTCTTGTCAGGCCACAGAGCACTTCCTGACCGAAATACCCGGCCACTGCCTTCATCTCCTGCGGGATAGCTGCATATTCCGGTGTCAGGTCAGCATGGCTGCCCTTGGTGTCCACAATGCAAAGTCTGTGACCGGAGGCTGCAAAATCAAATCCGATGCTGTCGATCACAGGCGCAGACGGGTCTGCAAAATCAATGGTGATAAAGCTTCCCACCGATGAAGCCATCTGGTCCATAAGCCCGGAGGGTTTGCCGAAGAATACATTCTCTGCATACTGTGAAAGCTGGGCTATCTCCACAGCAGTTACGCTGTGCTCGTTATAGAGGCCGTTAAGTATATTGCCTATCAATACCTCAAAGGCAGCTGAGCTGGAAAGCCCTGACCCCTTTAATACATTTGAAGTGGTGTAAGCCTTGAAGCCGCCGATCCTGTGGCCGTTCTTTGCAAAGCCCGCCGCAACGCCTCTGATAAGCGCCGCAGAGCTGCCTTCCTCATGAGCCTTGACATCAAGCTCCTTTGTGTCAACAGTGTCCATCGGGAAGCCTGCGGATTTGACCTCGATCACTCCGTCATCAGTGGGGACCACCATAGCGATAACGTCTAAGGAAACTCCCGCTGCCAGCACTCTGCCGTGATTGTGGTCGGTGTGGTTCCCGCCCACCTCTGTGCGCCCGGGAGCAGAAAATACCCTTGTGGGCTCTGTGCCGAACAGTGCCTTGAACTCCCTTGCGGCCTCGGTGTATCTTTCACGCTGCATTGCAAGTGCGTCCTGAGTGTATATTTCTTCAAGTGTGTGTACTGCCATAAATCTTCCTCCGTAAGTACATTTTTTGGACTATTCCTTCCATGGCCGCTTCTTTTCAAGCCAGCCCTTTTTCTTCCAGTATTTAATATCTTTGTCTGTGCCGTAGATGAACCTCATTTGCCGGATTATCTCAAACATGGTCTTGGTTTTTACACTTGGCGTGACCCTGCCGATGTTCTCATAAACAGTATCCGCCAGCTTATCCATTGAGCGGGAGATCTTTTGCTTCATAGCCGGGTCTACCTTTTCCCAGGAGCTCTCTCTGACAGCAGCGCCGTAGCGGTAGATCTTCCCGACGCCCCAGAAGAACAGGCTGTCCGACATATCCTTGTTGGCGCTTTTCATACCCATTCCGGCAGCTGTGGAAATGCACACAGCCTGCTTGGTAAACATCTTTGCCTCCGGCCGGTGGATAGTCCAGCGCCAGCCCATGTGGTCAAGCAGGTTCTTCATGGAGCCGCTGGTGTGCATAACATAGACCGGGCTTGCCAGAATAATAACATCAGCCTCGTCAATAGCCTTGACAATAGGCTCCAGCCTGCTGCGGTGAGGGCATTTCTTTTCCGAGATCTCAAAGCAGGTGCAGCAGCCAAGGCAGTGGTCGCTGAAATCTCTGGGAAGCATGAACTCTGTTATCTCGCCTCCGAGCTTTTCTGCCAGCAACCTTGAAATATGGTAGGTGGAGCCCTTGTGACTTTGCCCGTGTATCAATGCGATCTTCAAAACATCACTCCTTTTGATTTTAAATATATTACATTTTCAAATATTTATCAGATGTCAAATTACAAGCCCTAATACCCAAAGCATCGCAGTCATAGCCGTGCCGCCTGCTGAAATAAACGGTAGCGGTACGCCCACCACCGGCATAAAGCCCAGCACCATTGAGATGTTTATAAATGTGTGGGTGAAGAACATTGCCGCTGCTCCGGCACCGGCTATTTTTCGGGCCCCTGCAGACCTGCCGGCAGTTACGGCGATCCTTAGCACCAAAGCGAATTGCAGTATCACCGTCGCTGCGCAAAGCACCAGCCCGCCGACCTGCCCCGCATAAGAGAACACAAAATCGTTCTGAGACTGAGAAACGTAAACAAGTTCCGCTTCCCGGGAAAACAGCCCGTTCCCCCAAAGCCCGCCTCTTGCTATAGCCAGCTGAGCCTGAGCCTGCTGAAACCCTGCACCTAATGGGTCCTGCGACGGGTCCAGCAGTATCATGAGCCTGCTTCGCTGATGCTCCTGCATCAGGAATCGCCATGCAAACCAGATCAGCAGCGGTGAAAGCATCAGCCCTGAGATCAGCAGCCGGAAATCCAAGCCGCCCGCTATCAGCATAGCCAGTGAAACAGCAATAAAGATCAGCGCAGTGCCTTGGTCGCCCTGTAGCCAGATAAGCACCACAGGAGCTGCTGCGTGCATGAGCAGAAGCAAAAGTGCCAAAGGTGAATTCAGCCTCTCACGCACCCTTTCTATATGAGCCGTGAAGCCGATCAGAAAGCAAAGCTTTAATATCTCCGCCGGCTGAATACTGAAGCCGCCAAGCCGCAGCCATGCTTTGTCATCAGAACCTGCGGGTGAGATACCCATAGGGGTCAAGGTCAGGGCGGTCATAAAAAAGCCTGTCAGCTCAATTGGCAGAGCATACCGCATAAGCCGTATGGTATCCATAGTCTTGATAACTGCACAGCCGATCACTCCTATCAGCAGAGCTGTAAGCTGCGTAAAGAACAGCCCCTTTACACTCCCGGAGGTGAAGCTCTCCGCTGCACCGATATATTCCATCGAGGAGGCCAGTGTCAAGCCGAGGGCACAGCAAAACGCCGCCAGTATGATCAGCGGCAGATCGACCTGCTTAGTTTTATTATACAACAAAAACTCCCCCTGTGCAATAGATTTTTGAAATTTTAGCATAGTTTATTATTCCCCGGCTATGGCTAAAAATGCTCATGCTAATTTATCTCTTCTTATTCAGCATTTGCTTACAGCGTGTCATGTTTGTAAAACAGGGAAACTGTGGGTTGAATATTTGGGTAAGCAGTGTTATAATAATATGAACAGCTTTTGCTTTTACGCTGTTATTACGATGATCGGAATTTCTCCTGCGGACGGCGTAATGCCCTCGGTCCTGCGGACGGCGTAACGCCCTCGGTCCTGCGGACGGCGTAACGCCCTCGCCCTCAGCCTTGTGCAGAAATACAGCTTTGTTTGGCTCGGGGCTGAAAACTGTTTAGCGCTGTAAATCAAGAGATTACTCCTAATGTGTTTGTTTAAAGGAACAGCACTCGTCATATCGGCGGGTGCTGTTTCGTTTTTTCATTGCAAAGCTCTGAGATTGCATCCTGAATATAGCTTCCCTTGTCTGCGGCAACGCCTGCAGTCGCTTCATCGAGGATAACAATAGGCGAGTTTTTGAGTATGCACCTTGCGTTAGAAATACGCTGTGCCTGTCCGCACGAAAGAGATGCTCCGCCCTCACCGATCACGGTATCAAATCCGTCGGAAAGCTCCATAATAAAATCATAGCAGCCTGCTTTTTTTCGCCGCTTCGATTATCTCCTCCCGGCTTGCGTCCGGTCTGGCAAGGGCATTGCGTGGTGCATGCTGTGCACAAATTCCGATATAGCACAGCGATCTCGTCATGATATTGTTATACATTACATTTACACATAATTTGATCACCAACAGCTATAAGCGAAAGTTATAGCACTATTATAAATCGGCATTGTACATTTGCAGAAAAATATGCTACAATATAGATGTAAACAAAAACTTTTCAAGGAGGAATAATATATGGAATTTGTAACGCTTAACACAGGAGCAAGAATGCCGCTGGAAGGCTTCGGCGTATTTCAGGTGCCTGATCCTGCCGTATGCGAGCAGGCAGTTTACGATGCGATCAAGACCGGCTACCGTCTGATCGACACAGCGCAGGCTTACATGAACGAGGAAGCAGTCGGCAAGGCTGTGAACCGTGCAATTGCTGACGGCATCGCAAAGCGTGAGGAGCTTTTCATCACCACCAAAGTGTGGGTATCCAATATGAAAACTGAGGACACAGCTTATGAGTCTGTAAAGACCTCTCTTGCAAAGCTGGGGCTTGACTATGTTGACCTTATTCTCCTGCACCAGCCTATGGGCGACTATTTCGCAGC
>CADBTF010000215.1 GCA_902797485.1 uncultured Ruminococcus sp.
GTTCTGTTTCTCCTTCAAGTCCATGATTTGTTCATCTGCATACGCTTCTGCGGCATTTATGAGATCTTCAGAGCTTTTATTTGAAGCTGCTTCTCCGCTGACAAGAAGATTATTTATTTCCTTTCCGCTCACTGTTATCACCTCACTTTTCGGTGTTTTTTGTCAAAAGGGTAGACTATCCCCTTTTATGATAATTACTTTATTTTATTATATCACAAGTTTAGTATTTTTTTCAAGCAGCATTTTGAAGAAAAATAAAAAGCTGGATTTGTGGATATTTTACAACAATATATGAAAACAGAATTAATGCTTTTGTACATTGTGTAAACTAAATTACTGTTTCATAATGTTTTCTCGAATTACTGATTTCCATTACCCTTCTTGTGGGAAAGCTATCCCTCATAATTATATACTATTATATATGCAATACTGCCCAACTCCAAGCAAATGCCAAAGCCTTATGGGAAGATGCACTAACCCGGTCAGCGTATTCAGAGCGACTGCCCGGAGAGAACCGAAGGCCAAAATTGTCGATGCAGGGCTTGAAAAAAAGCCTGCGGCATGATATACTTATATTTACAGTGTACATTTACTTTGTTGATCGGATCATATTCGGGGGGATAATAATTATGTCATTATTCAGCAGGCTTTTTCACAAAGACAAAACAACAGATGATAAGGGCAAGAACAATACGAATGATAAACCAAAGATCGAGACACCGTTTGCCGTATTTGTATATACCGGCTCAAACGAAGATGAGGTGGGCTATGAGGCAGATATAAACTGGTATGACATTCCGGAAGATGTGAACGAACGGATAAACTATTATCCTGTGGGCTGTTACATTGACTGCAACACCCCAGAAACAACAGATGCTTCGCTCTGCCTTGAACGGCTGACGAAACTGTTTGAGGACAGATATAATATTGACAGAAAAGTGAAGCTGGAAACAGCCCGGCATTTTTCAGGAGAGAACGGCCTTATCAAAACCAATTCGGGGGAAATGATCTCAATTCAGGAGCTGATCGATGAGCTGGAAATAAGGTTCATTTCTGTGTACAGAGACGGAAGAATATCTTATTCCATGGAGCATTACAGTCTTGACATTGAATACGGTTCTGATGTTCATATCACATTTGATAAAGACGGAAATTCCACTGTTGCCAGCGACAGAGAATTCTATAATTTCACCTGATCGTTATAAACCAAGCCCATTTATCAAATGATCTGTATATGCTCAGGCTTACAGCAATAATAGACACTGTCATTCGGCTGAGGATAAGAGACTGCTCCCTCCGTGAGGACAGGTCAATGCTGTGAAAGCGGCTCTGCATAAGGCAGCTGTACTGCAAGTATGATTGACAATTGTGCAGATATGTGATATCATTTATAAAACTCAAAAAAGAAAGAAGGATAGACTTGCTTTTCACCATAACCTACGAAGGAGAAAACACGCAGGAGCTGGGCTTCCTGCTGCATAAAAACCCCCAGCGGCCGCAGCAGTTCGAGCTGAATTACGGGCGGGCTTATGTCTTTTATCCCGAGGTATCAGACACCCGCACCATCGCCGCTCTGCTGCTGGACATCGACCCTATCGACCTCGCAAGAGGAAAGGTCGGGAGCAGTGAGGGCGGTCTTTTTGATTATGTCAACGACAGGCCATATGCCTCGACATCGTTTATGTCTACGGCTATCGTCCGGGTGTTCGGCACAGCTATGACAGGCCGCTGCGACAAGCGCCCGGAGCTTGTGCAAAAGCCCTTGAAGCTGACAGCGACACTATCAGCGCTCCGGGACAACAACTATACTGAGCTTGCAAAGGAGCTGTTCGAGCCGCTGGGCTACGAGGTCAAGACCGAGCGCCGCAGACTTGACGAGCGCTTCCCCGAGTGGGGCGATGCACCGTATATCGACCTGACTATCAGCGGCACAGTGCGGCTGTCGGAGCTGCTAAATCACATCTATGTTCTGATCCCGGTTTTCGACAAGCAGAAGCACTATTACATTCAGGAGGACGAGATCAGA
>CADBTF010000216.1 GCA_902797485.1 uncultured Ruminococcus sp.
GACCTGTCCCATTTATCATACTGCAATTCCTGCCAGGTGCCGGCATAGTAGCCGGAGGTGCTGCCGTCATATGCCCAGTTGAAATCCCAGGGGGCAAAGAAGGTGAGCTTGGGGTAGATGCTGTCCTCTGAAAAATCCACCGCCATGTAAAAGCTGCCTGCACCTACGTCGTAATCGTGGGTGAGTTCCTCAAGCAGCAGCATATTAGCTACAGACTCACAGTCAAAGACCGCCTCCACTGCCTGCCGGGGAGTATAGATGCCCTTGGCAGAGACCACGTTATATTTGCTGTCGAACATCATGGGGGTGTTATTGCTGGTGCTTTCATAGAGTATCCTGTAGGCGCCCTCCATGTATTTGCGGATAAAGTTCAGCTGCTCCTGAGTGTTGATGTCGCTTTTTATGCTGAAATCGTCCTTGGGTATCTGGCGGGTAACACCGAGAATATCTGTCAGGGAGTTATTGCTGTAGTTAAGGGTGAAATAGGGGTCGTCACCGGCGTAGTTGTCTATTTCCATAAAGTAGCCGATTTCGTTCTGGTACTCGTTCTCGTCCGGCTCATAGACCTCTGCACGGCCCTTGCCTGCCTGATTCTGCTCACACAGCAGGTAAATGCCCTTGCTGCTGCCGTTGATGTAGAGGTTCACATAGCAGGCATCGGAGCTGTAATATTCACCCTCAAAAAGCGCTTTAGCTACAGTGAAGGCAGTGTAATCAGGGCAGAGGTTCCAGAAGGAACGCAGCAGAACCCAGCTCTTATACTTTTCCCCGTCATGGAGGCCGAGCATATTTTGCTTTTTGTCAAATTTGATGCGGTAGGGCTTTTCGCTGCCCTTGGCAGTTGAGTTTCCTCTCACCTTAACTCCGCCCACTGCCGAGAGGCTGTATTTCTCATCGCAGTTAAAGACATCTACCACCGACTCAACGTAATACTCCTTAGAGGTTATGCTCTTTTTGTCCTGAGTGGTGATGTGGACGACAGGCATATCCTTTTTGGAAGAGATGCTTGCAAAGCTTGTTTTTCTGGCGGAAGCGCCGGCGTCATACTGCTGCTTGACGGTGGTGTAGTCAAGCTTCTGGCTTTCCTCCTTGGGCAGGAGAGTGACTGCTGATGCCAGCATAGTCACCGATGCTGCGCAGGCAAAAATTGCTCCTGACACAGCAGCTATCAGCTTTCCGATCTTCATAATATCCTCCTTTGTCTCAAACCGTACTTTTAAGACCATTATATCACGCCCGCCCGAAAAAGTAAATAAGATTTTTGAACATTGCAGAAAAAATTATATTCAAAAAGTAAAAGCAAAAAGCAAAGCAGGGAGGTGAACCTATGGAGTATATTATCATGCTGCTCATAGTTATCGGTGCGGCGCTGACGGATTTTATAACCGGCTTTATCAAGGCCTACGGTACAGGAGACATCAGCAGCCGTAAGATGCGTGTGGGAGGGCTGAACAAGCTTTGCGAAATAATAGTCATGGCGGCATCTGTGGGGCTGAATATCGGCCTTGAGCAGCTGGGCAGATATTATAAGGCTCCGGAGCTGACCGAGCTTGCCGGAACTGTGACCGCCTTCGGTACCTTTTTCTATATTACCCTTATGGAGATAGTTTCGGTGCTGGAAAACTTTGCAGCCATAAAGCCGGAGGCCGCCTGGCTGAATCGCCTGATACGCCGCCTGAAAATATTTGAGAGTAACAAAAGTGACAAGGATTGAATAGTATGAATAAGGCAGCAGCGCTGTGAACACCGCTGCCAAAGGAGGAATAAAACATGAGTACAGTACAGGGCTTGGATATTTCTGCCTGCCAGACCAGCGTTGATTTCAAAAAGGTCAAAAAGGCGGGCTACAGCTATGTTATACTTCGGCTGAACGAGTGGGACAAAACCAAGCGTGACATCGTCAAGGACAGCCGCTTTGAGGAATACTACAAGGCAGCCAAAGCCGCCGGTCTCATGGTGGGGGCCTATTATTTCACCTATGCGAACACTGTTGACTATGTGAGATACGAAGCTGAGACCGCTGTGAAATGGCTGGCGGGCAAGCAGTTTGAATACCCGATCTATTATGATCTTGAGCGCAATGAGCTATTTGATCAGGGCATGAGCGTCTGCGATCAGGCGGTCAAGACCTTCTGTAACACCCTTGAAAATGCAGGCTATTTTGCAGGAGTTTACTGCTCCACCTTCTGGTACACCAAGTGCGTCAGCAAGGCAGTCCGTGAGCGGTATGCCTGCTGGATAGCCGACTGGTCCAGCAGATGCAGCTACACCGGCACCTACGGTATGTGGCAAAACGGCACTGCCTACGTTGACGGAGTTGCCGGAGCTGTTGACCACGATCTCTGCTATGTAGATTATCCTGCAAGGATAAAAGCCAAGGGCCTCAACGGGTTTAAGCCGGAGAGCAGTGAAAAGCTTCTGGACAGCGGCAGCTGCTACAAGCTGGGTGAGACAACTGTTGGAGCGCTGGCAGTCAAGGAACTGCTGCGGCTGGCCTATTACAAGGGCCTTATCTCCACCAAGGTGGACGACGACAAGACCTACGATGCCGAGACTATAGAGGCTGTCAAGGAGCTCCAGAAGAAATGGGGCTATAAGCAGACTGGCGGCGCCGGAGCAAACTTTGTGCGCAGGCTGTTTGAAGCGCTGAAATGATCTGAGCTGAAATAAGAGCTCCCTCTGCGGGTAATCCGGCAGAGGGAGTTTTTTTTATAATGCAAGATTTTCCCGGCCGAAAAAGCTGAAAAACACTTTCAGCTGTGCGGCTATATCCGGCTTGAACCTCTCAAAGGCTGCCCGCACCTCATCGTCGCTGTAAAACTCATCTGACAATGGCGGGGCGCCGATGCCGCTGATGTATTCAAGCTCGGCATTGGTTTTGATCTCAAAGTGGTTTGCTTCTTCATTTCGCTGGCCGGGAATATCTGAGGGCACCAGATCAGCCAGCAAGACCTCCAGTTCGCCCTCGCCCCGGAAATTGCACCTGTAGATAATATTGATATACTCACTGTCCGTTTCAAGCAGGCATTGGGCATTGGCAATGTTTTCTTTATAGAACGTAAAGTTCGGTGCGTTTGCATAGAACTGCCCGGCATTGGCATAGCGGCAGTCGGTAAAGCTGTCATATTCCACCCGGAAGGCAGGGTTTGAGATAAGCGGTTCCACCCATTTCTGCTTGATGTGTCGGACGTACAGCAGCCACCCGCCGACGGCAGCTCCCGCCAGCAGCAGGACTGCAAGAAGTATTATCAGCGCTCTGCGCCATGCTTTAGCTGCCGCCATAGCTGTTCCCCTTTCTTATCTGAATTTTACTCCGCTGACTACTATGCTTTCAAGCTGTTCAATGTCGATATTCGCCCCGAAAAAGCCGGAGGTGTATTTGCTGTCCGGGTGGGGGACTGCGTTTCCGTTTCGCTCAGACAGGTCCTGACTGCTGCCGTCCTTGAAGGCTGCTTCAACGCTTAAAAAGCTTTTGTCATTGCTCATGAATTTTCCATAGATCATCTCTGCCAGCTCAGGGTCATCGCTGAAATAGCCGATCGGTGAAACTGTCAGGATACGGCCGTCACTGTCCTGCATTTTTCTTATGGGGATATTCCGTGAGAGGCTGCTGAATGAGAATTTCATTCCCTTGCAGACCTCGCCGCCTATATCCATCATATCCTCGATCTTTACATACAAAGGACCGCTGCCGCTTTCAAGCCTTGAGAGCAGCAGCCTGCCAAGGATCACCTGCTTCTCGCCGGTGCCTGCGTCTTCGTTGACACCGCCCATATTGTGCCAGCGGTTCGATCCGTCAAGGTCAGTCGGGTCCTCTGACCAGCGAATGACCGGCCCGGTGCCCTCCGGGGACAAGGTGCCGTTGAGAAAGCTTTTTCCCATTTCGTCCTTGGCTTCTAAGGTGAAGATAAAATATGCGATGTTCCCGTCGCTCAGCATGGCGTCGTTGGTGATCCTGAGATGCTCATTCTCGGTGCCCTGCCCGATGAAAGAGGCTGTGTCTGCCGGAACGTCCTCAACGCCGTAGACCGCTAAGCTGTCCCGGTGGATAACTGTTTTGTAGACTACAGCTCCTGCCGTTACAGTCATAAGGGCTGCTGCGATGACTGCTGCTATCAGCATTGCGGGGCGTTTACCCGGGCGGATAGCTTTCCCGGCCTTGGTGAGGCTCGTGGCCTTTCTTTCAAACTCCTTTGAAAAGCTGTGCTCCGGGTATTCCAGTGATGATATTTCCCGGTCCAGCTCCGGCTCTGCGGTGCTGCGCAGGGCTTCGTTTATGATATTATTATTCATTCAGACCCCTCCTCTATCAGTTTCCTGAGATGTGCCCTTGCCCGCTGGAGGCGCTTTCGTGCTCCCTCCGGGGAGATGCCCAGCAGCTCGGCTATGGCTTTGCTGTCCATATCGAGTGTGATGCTCATATAGAGCAGCTGCCTTTCTTCCTTTGACAGCCGCATGATGCAGTCCTTTATGTGGACCGTTTCATACCCGCTGAGTGAGCCGTCATCAAGGGCGGCTTCATCAGTCAGCTCTGCGGGCTCACCGGCCTTGGATTCCTTTCTAAGCAGATCAGTGGCACGGCTGCGGCTTATGAGGTAGACATAGCGGCGGCAGGCAGCTTCGTCAAGGGCTTTGATATGCCCGAAGTGAGCAGCGATATACATAAAAGCCTCCATAGCGGCGTCTTCTGAAAGCTGCTCGTCATGCAGCACAGAAAATGCGGCAGCATAAACAAGCCGTAAATGCTTTTTATAGAACGCTTCAAACTCCTCACGGTCGCCGGCGTCGATGAGAGTATTGCAGGCTGTAAACATATATCCACCTCCTTCGGCTTTCATACAATAAAACGAAAACTAACAGGTGAGTGTGACAAGCCGCTGAAAAAAAAGATCCCCACAAAAGCGGGGATCGTCAGTGACTAATCTTCTGCCGGGTACAGCTCCTTGATATGCTTCTGTATCTTATCTGCGGAGAGCGCCGGGTCCTCGCTGTAGCAGCTTGTGACAAGGTCATAGCCCCAGATGTCCTCCGGGCGGGAAAATCTTGCCACCGGCATACCGTATTCCTCCCCGCGCTTGTTCCTGCGGCAGCGGAAGTCTGTTGTCACCAGATAGAGCTTTTGCTGGAGCTCGGTCATGATGCCGCTGAAATTTTTGAGCCCTCCCTTTCCGAAGCCTGCTGTGTTCTTGATCTCATAGGAGTAAAGCTGGCCGCCCTTGTCAAAGAGCTCCATTATCCGCTTGGCACGCCCCTTGGCAAGGCCCTCCTCGTAGAGGCTGTCAAAATCGTAGCCGTCACGTCTGGCGTTGGCAAATACCGGCAGCCATTCCAGTGAGATAAACCCCGCCTTGCCGGAGAAGAATTTGCCGTAGGCTGCCTTTCCGGATCGGGCCGCCAGCACACGCCACTCCCAGGGGTCATGCTCAGGGTCGCCGCTCCACCAGTATTTTGCCTCTGCGTGCTCCTCTACAGAGAAGCCCTGAATATCGCCCGCAAACAGCGGCACGAAGCCCACCTTTTCCACAAAGGGGAGCAGTTCATCAAATGAGTGTATCAGGTCAGGGTCACTGCGGCTGGCGCCCTGCATGAACCATTCGCCGTTTTCAACTATCATGCTTGTTCCTCCGGTTCAAAGAAGCCAAATTTCTCCATGGCATTGTAGATGCCGTCTTTAAGAATATCGTCGGTAACATAGTCGGCATAGGGGATAAGCGCCTGGCCGTTCTCCATAGCTATGGAGGTGCCCACTGCCGAGAACATGGGCAGATCGTTTAAGCTGTCTCCGACAGCATAGGCGCAGGACCTGTCAATGCCGTGAAAGGCAAGCACCCTTTCAATGCCGGTGGCCTTGGAGCACCCCAGGGGGACTATCTCTGCGAAGCCCTCGCCCCGGTCTATCCAGAAGAAATTTTTTTCAAGCTCTGGTTTCAGCCGCACAAGATCGGTCTTTTCATCATAGCATATAATGAACTTATCAAAGGAGAAATCCTCGTCCTCGGTGGTGTGGGAAACGTCCTTGCCCACAACGGCAAACCCCTCCTTGACGGCCTGTATCATCAGAGACTCTCTTGCGGTGGGGTCAAAGGCCACACAGTCACGGCGCTCAAACATGGGCACAGCGTCGCACTCCCTCAGCAGCCGGACGGTGCTCAGGCAGAGCTCTCTTTCAACAGTGCGGTAATAGATCTCCTGCCCGCAGCATTCGATATAGGTGCCGCAGCCGCAGACATACCCGTCAAAGCCCAGCTGCCGGATATTATCGTCCACATTCACCTCCGGCCTGCCGGTGTTTACATAGAGCAGGTTCCCGACGGCCCTTGCGAGCTTCAGCGCCCGGAGAGTACTTTTGGGTATGGGCTCACCGCCCTCCGGGAGCAGGGTGCCGTCAATGTCAAAAAACATTATCTTTTTCATAGTTCCTCCATGATTTTACAAAATGATAAAACTTTCAGAATAGTATTTTTATTGTCAAATGTTATACTTATGATAACTATTATAGATGTTCTCTGCAAGCGTCTGCGGGCGTCCTCACTGTGAGGCGCTGCCCGGTCTATGGGGCCGTTTTAAAATGCTCTTTGGCGCATTGCAGATGAGAAAGCCAAAATGAGCAGCCCCGCACCTTGCTCTGACAGAACGCCAGAGTATATTATACAAACGGAGTAATATCATGAATTATCTTTTTATTAGCTTAGCTGTACTGCTGGGGCTGGCGGCTCCGGCGCTTGTGATAGTATATGCAGTTCGGCGGAATGGCAGGCGGCTTAAAAAAGCGCTGGCAGTCTTAGCTGCACTGGCAGTCGAGGTGGGCTGCGTGTTTGTGGTGTACATAAATATCTACTACAAGGCGGACGATGCCGCCCGAAAAGCTATCGAATCCGCCGAAAGCGTAAAGGTGGCGGAGACAGACAGCGGTTATTTTTTTGACGGCCCCGGCACTCGTGACGCCATTGTGTTTTACCCCGGCGGCAAGGTGGAGTGCGAAGCCTATGCGCCGTTGATGTCTGAGATCGCCGGCTTGGGGATAGACTGCTATCTGCTGGATATGCCCTTTAGGCTGGCAATATTTAACATCTCGGCGGCTGACAAGATCTTGTCTGATGAGAGCCTTGGCTACAGGAATATTTTTCTTGCAGGCCATTCTCTTGGGGGAGTGTGCGCCGGGCTGTATGCCGCTAAAAATGCGGATAAGGTGAACGGCATTATTTTTCTGGCTTCCTACCCCACCGAAAAGCTGCCGGAGGCTCTGCCCTGCCTCTCGATATATGGCAGCAATGATAGGGTGCTGAATATGAAGGCCTATGAGGCCAGCTCGGAAAATTTCCCCTCCGGCACAAAGACCTGTGTGATAGCCGGAGGCAACCATGCGCAGTTCGGCAGCTACGGCGCACAAAAGGGCGACGGTGAGCCCGCCGTTTCACCGGAGCAGCAATGGCAGCAGACTGCCGCAGAGATAGCTGCCTTTGTAACAGAGGCGACTTAACCGGCTGCGTCCAGCAGGCCCTTTAAACCCTTTTCCTCGTAGACCTTTTTGTAGTATTCAAGCTCGCTGCTGATGATGCCGTCAATGACCCTCATGCCCAGCAGCTCCACCGGGGCGTTATCGTCGGTGAGTATCTTATCGCCGGCGGTGTAGCGGACCATAGCGGCAGAAACGTCCGTCAGGTGGGAGCGGAGCTCCTGATCGCTGATATACTGGAGGTTCTGTTTCAGGCGGTCTGTCATTTGCTTATCGTTGGAGGCGAACAGCTCACGGTTAGTGGAGCCGGCCACGTCCACTGTCCAGACCTCTGTGAACACTGATGAGATAGTGTCCGCAAGATAGGCATTTATGCCGTCGGCACTGTCGGAGCGCATATTCATATTGACAACCATTACCCCGCCCTCGTTAAGGCTTTCCTTGACGAGGGTAAAAAATTCCTCTGAGGACATCTGAAATGGAATGGTAATATCCTGATAGGCGTCCACCATAATAACGTCATACTTGGTGCGTATCGATTCCTTGCCGCTGCTGCGCTCGGCCTTCATAGCATTCAGGTAGGCCCGGCCGTCATAGGTGACGACGTTTATATCAGTGTCCAGCTCGAAATACTCATGGGCAAGGTCGGTGATCTTATCGTCGATCTCCACGCCGTCCATAGTCATGGCAGGGAAGTAGCGGCGGCACTGCTTGGCGTAGGTGCCGGTGCCCATTCCCAGCACAAGCAGGGAGCTTTTGTCTCCTGCCTTAGCCATGAGTGGGGCAGCCATAGCGGTATCGTAATAGAGGTATGAGAGCCCGCCGTTTTTCATATACACAGACTGCACTCCGAAAAGCACATTGGTGGAGAGGGCAGTCTTTTCGCTGTCGTCCTTGACCTGCAAATAGTTGTAGACGCTCTCGCCCTCATAGGCCAGAGCTTTTTCCCAGAAGGCGAAGCCAAGGGTAGTGCTGGCAAAGCAGAAGCCCACAAACAGCACTGTGCAGACCGCAGTACGCAGCTTGCATCTGCCGCAGGAGATGAAATACACCAGCCCCAGCAGGAGCAGCACTCCTGAGAATATCAGAAATGTAACTGCGGTGCCTACGGCGGGAATGGTGATAAATGTGGGGGCGAAGGTGCCGATGATGCTGCCGATGGTGTTGAAGGCTCCAAGGGTGCCGACGGTCTTGCCGTTGTCCTCAAGGCTGTCGGTGGTGTATTTTACCAGCGACGGGGTCACTGTGCCCAGCAGAAAAAGCGGGAATACAAAGATTATCATGCAGGCCAGGAAAGCAGCCCATATGAGAAAATTAGTGCTGACGGTAACGATCAGCAGCCCTGAGACTCCGACGATCACCAGCTTTCCGATGAACGGGATAGCCGCTATCCAGACGGCAGAGATCAGTATGCGCTTATAGAGCTTGTCCGGGTCGGGGTTTTTGTCTGCGCTTTTGCCGCCGAAATAGTTGCCGAGGGCCATAGCGATCATGATAGTTCCGATAATTATGGTCCAGACGATCTGCGAGGAGCTGAAATATGGGGCTAAGAGTCTGCTGGCTCCAAGCTCCACCGCCATTACGGACATTCCGGAGAAAAACTCTGTCAGGTAGAGATACCATTTTTGCCGTAAAATCGGCGCTCTTTCATGAGTGGGTGAATTATCCATATTGAACCTCTCTAAAATAAAAATATCAAAAATATTATATCACATTTCACACCGATTGTAAACTCCCTGAAAGAGAGTAAAGGGCAGAAAAAGCGAAACGTTTATCGACTATCAACTATTTACATTGACAGCCCCGAGCCAAGCAAGGCTGTAATTCCGCACAATGCCGAGGGCGAGGGCATTGCGTGGTGCACGCTGTGCACAAATTCGTGCAAAATGCCTATTACATCTTTTTTGCTTTCGTGTTATAATATTAATGATGAATATGGCCCTTCGGCAGCCCTGCCGAATTTGAAACGGAGGAAGATATGAACTACAGAATTGGCGACCATGTAATGTACATCTCAGTTGGTGTCTGCACTGTCACCGGCTTTGAGGACAAATGCTTCGACGGCAAGACCAAGAAGACTTACATTGAACTTGTGCCGGAGACAACGATAAAAACCGTCTGCTACCTGCCGGAGGACATGGAAGGGGAGAAGCTGCGCCGGTTGAAATCACCGGAGGAGGTCAAGAGCCTGATCGCCCGGATACCGGAGATAACACCCTGTCAGGAGGCGGCCAGAAATCTTCGCCGCACTCAGTTCTCCGAAATACTTAAAAGTGACGACACCGCAAAGATCATATCCCTTGTGAAGCTTTTGCAGCACAACCGCTCTGAGCGGGAGAGTGCAGGCAAGCACCTTTCCGCCAGCGAGGAGAATACCTTAAAGGCTGCGCTTGCGTTAGTCAGTCAGGAGTTTGCAACGGTGCTCGGCATCAGTGAGACCGAGGCTGCAAGCCGCATCTGCGAGAAGATCGCATAAGAAATATCAGCACCTTCCTGCCGGAGCAGGGAGGTGCTTTTTTGTGCTAAATAGAGCAGCAAAAAAAGAGCTCACCTTAGGGTGAGCTCTTTAATGTTTTATTTAAGCGTTAAGCTTACTGCTTCTTCTTGGAAACTGCGATTGCAGCACCTGCAAGAGTCAGAGCGCCGAGACCGAATGCAACTGCACCGGTGTTAGCGTTGCTGCCGCCCTTGTTGCCAGCAGCTGCCTTGGAAGAAGAATCAGCCTTGCTGCTGTCAGCCTTGCTGCTGTTGTCTGCCTGGCTGTTGGAAGAAGAATCTCCCTGGCTGTCGGAAGAAGAATCTCCCTGGCTGTCAGAAGAATCTGCCTGGCTGTCGGAGCTGTCATCAGTCTCGGTCCAGTCGAACTCAGGAATTGCAGGACCGGTCTGAGAAACGAGATGCATACCAACGAGCTGTGCATAAGCATCTTCAGGGTCCTTTTCCTCGCTTACGCCTACCAGAGTATAGGTGTCGCCCTCCTGATAATCGATCTCAACAAATGCAACGCCGTTTTCGTCTGCTACTACGCAATCTGCGTTAGGTACGAGAACATCGTCATCAGCTTTATCAGGAGTGCCGTTGTCGTTGATAAGAACATCAGTGTGAACATCAGAACCGATTACAGGCAAATAATCAACGCTTTCGTCAGCATGATCTACCCGAACATAATACTGACGCTCGCTGTTCCAAACAGCAGTCTGTCCTTCTGCCTTATCATCAGCGGTAACGCCCTTGAACTCAAGAACGATAGTGCTGCCGGAAAGGTCTACATCGCTGCCGAATGCACCATCAGGAGATACAGTCTGACCCTCACCAAAGTGAACATCCTGACCAGCCTCTGCGAAAGTAGTCTTGTTGTACTCATAAGTAACCTTGTCGAGCAGAACAGCGTTTACCTGATAGCCCTGAGCCCACCATAAACCGCCGTCCTCGCCGGGGTTGTCATGAGCAAACTTCTTGAAATACTCAACGCCGGCAGGAGTAACATAGAATGTTAAGCTGCCCTTATCGCCCTCTTCGCCGGGAAGAACTACCCAACCGTCGTCCTTCTGCAGAGGAGTGCCATACTTAGCAAGGTCATCCTTGTTTGTAGCCTCGGTGGTAGGTCTGATACCAACCATAGCGCCGGGCTGATCATAAGCGTCATTCATCTTGGGCCAGCCGTGACCTTCCATAAATGCAAAGCTATGGCCGTCGCCTTCCTTAGCCTCAGGCAGGATAGTGTAATCAACTGTTACCTTGATACCGGTTGCAGGGAATACTTCGTCCATAACGATGTTGCTCCAAGCGGTATCAGCCCACTGCTTAACTTCAGCGCCCTTAACGGTTACAACAGTGTCATAATCGCTCTCGAAATCACCGTCGCCTTCGCCGTCGCCTTCATCTACAGGCAGTGTAACCTGAACCTCGTCGAACTGAACAGTAGCTGTGAAATCACCCATCTTTGTGAGGTTCTCCCATTCGCCGCTTACGAGCGAGAGGTTTGTATTTGCTACCAAGCCCGGGCCCCAAGGATTCTTCTTGACTTCGATCTCAAAAGCATCAGTAATCTCATCCCAAGTTTTGCTTTCATCCTTGATATTGATAGTATAGTTACCGGTTATCTTTGCGCCTTCGCCTAACTCTTCATAGTTGCCTACAAAAAGCTGAATGCCAGCAGCGCCGATCTCGGTATCGTTATCAGTCTTGCTCTTTGAAGCAAGGTCTGCTCCGTTGCCGGTGATCGTAACGGTGTCAATTCCATCGTCTTTTCCGTCAACCGATGCCCACTGCCAGTCTTTGTTGCCCTGTACAAAGAAGCAAGCACCAAGAGTGGGTACTGTAGAATCGTCTACCCCCGGCTCCTCAGCAAAAGATGCCATTGACAGCATTGAAGCTGCGAGAGCTGCTGCGGATAAACCAGCGAAAAGCTTTTTAACTTTCATTTTTTTCTTCCTCCATCTTGTATAAGATTATTCATTGGCATACAGAGATAATATCCATATCGCCGTTGTAACTATATTGTAACATATTATGTTTCCGATTGCAATAATGCAAATCAACAAATTTAACATATTTATATTATGCAATTTCTACAAATTAACCATTATGCTTACCAAAAATCAATGTTTTTCGCAAACATAATTAAAAATCTGTTGCTTTTACCATTTATTCCCAGAGCTTGCTCGGATAAACTCCCTGAGCTATAAGCTGGGCGATAGAATCGGCCACTGCCTGCTTATCCTCCTTGTATGTGACGCCGAACCAGCGGTCACGGCTTTCAAGGAGCCTGCACTGTGCCTCACCCTTTTTCAGCAGGCCGTCTATCATGATCGGCAGCAGGGATTCGGCGGTCTCGCTCTTGTCGTTCTCACAGAGGAAGCGCTCGAACTCCTCTGCCAGCTTGTCCATGAACTCCGGCGGGCAGCCCCACATATTCATGGAGACATGGCTGTTTTCGTCTACCTCGACAGTCTCGGTCTTGCCGCTGAGGACCTTTCCGCCCTCCCGCCTGATGTTATAGGTCTCGGTTATGGAGGTCAGCAGGCCGCTGCTGTCCGCCCGGCATATACCTCTTGTAACAGAGCCGTTCTCGGAGAGGGTGTTTTTCAGGATAAACCCGGCCATACAGAGCTGCATCTTGCCATTGGCGGGGTGCTCGGCGGTGAGATAGCTGTAGAGCTGCTCATAGGCCTGCCTGCCGTAGTAGTCGTCGGCATTTATCACTGCAAAGGGCTCCTTGACAATGTCCTTGGCGCACAGCACCGCATGGCAGGTGCCCCAGGGCTTTTTGCGGTCTATCTTCTTATGCTTTTCGGGAATGTCGCTTGTCTCCTGAAAGACGTACTGCACATTGACGTGCTTGGAGATCCTGTCTCCGATACGCTCCCGGAATTCTTTTTCGATGTCGTGCCTGATGATGAACACGATCTTATCGAAGCCGGCCTTTACAGCGTCATACACAGAGTAGTCCATAATGATCTCATTATCCGGCCCCACCTGCTCCAGCTGTTTTATGCCTCCGCCGTATCTGCTGCCGATACCGGCTGCCATAATGATAAGTGTACATTTGCTCATAATAATATCTCCTGAAATATTAATATAGTATTATTATTTTATCATAGATCTGCTCACAAGTCAATAGCAATAAAAATTATACTAAAAAATCTTAAATACCACTTGACAAACCGCAAAAAATTTGTTATGATATTAAGGTAATATTTCGGGGTATTAGCGCAGCTGGAAGCGCACCACACTGGCAGTGTGGGGGTCAGGGGTTCAAATCCCCTATACTCCACCAGCAGGGGCGTGCCCCTGCACCAATGCCCTCGCCCGCAGCCGGGTGGGGGCATTTCATTTTGTCTGGCTCGGGGCAGACAAAGATGCGAAACATACCGGATATAATTGGTATCTTCTTGGCTGCTCATGCCACGGGGCTAAAATAATAAATAAGAAAGAATAAAGAATAATGAATAAATACCGGCAAACAAGGCGCTGTTGTATTTTTCTTTATTATTTATTCTGATCTGTCTTTTCACTATCCAATAACCATTCAAGCCGGCCGCCTTCATATTGAGGGCAGCCGGCTTTTTCCGGATCATCAATTATCAACTGTATACAGTCATTTCACAGTCTCCACCTTGATAAGGTTGGTGGTCCCGCTTCGGCCAAGGGGCACTCCGGCGGTGACAACTACAAGGTCGCCCTCTTTAAGGTAGCCAAGCTTCTTTGAGGTCTCAATGGCGTGCTCAATGAGCTCGTCGGTGTTGGTCTTTTCCTCAATAAGGCCGGGGCGCACGCCCCAGGACATATTCATGTGGCGGCAGATAGTCTCGTCGGTAGTCAGGCCGATGATAGGGCAGTCAGGGCGGAATTTTGAGAGCTGCCTTGCTGTGGCGCCGCTCTTGGTGACTGTCATGACTGCTGCTGCTCCAAGGTCGTGGGCGGTGGTTATGCTGGCATGGGAGATCGCTTCGGTTATGGATTCGCTCCTTGAATTTTCTCTCTGGCGGAAGCGCTTCTGGTAGTCGATATTGTCCTCAGTGGTCTCGGCTATAAGGGCCATAGTCTTTACAGCATCAATGGGGAAAGCGCCCGCTGCGGTCTCGCCGGAGAGCATTATGGCAGAGGTGCCGTCGTAGATAGCGTTCGCCACGTCGGTGATCTCGGCTCTGGTGGGGCGGGGATTGGTTATCATTGATTCCAGCATCTGCGTTGCGGTGACTACCTGCTTGCCGGCGTTATATGCCTTGTGGATAAGCTCCTTCTGTATTGCAGGTATCTGCTCAAAGGGTATCTCAACGCCCATATCTCCACGGGCTACCATGATGCCGTCCGATGCTTCAAGTATCTCGTCGATGTTTTCAACGCCCTCGGCATTTTCGATCTTTGCGATTATCCTCGGATTGTTCCACCCCAGCGACTGGGTGAATTTTCTCAGGTAGATCACATCTGCGCCGGTGCGCACGAAGGAAGCGGCTATAAAATCAAAGCCCATTTTTGCTCCGAAGGCCAGATCGTCCATATCAGCGTCGGAGATGTAGGGCATGGAGAGCTTGACACCCGGCACGTTGATGCCCTTGTGGTCGGAGAGCTTTCCGCCGTGCTTTACCTCGCAAACGATGTCCTCACCGTTGATAGCCTTGACTACCAGCTCTATAACACCGTCGTTTATAAGTATGCGGGAGCCTATCTGAACGTCCTTGGGGAGGTGCTCAAAGGTAACAGATGCGATCTCGTTTGTGCCCTCCAGCTCTCTGGTGGTAAGTGTGAAGGTGTCGCCGTCGTTGATATACACCGGCTGGTGATCTTTAAAATCCCGCAGACGGATCTCCGGACCCTTGGTGTCCAGCAGGCAGGCGATATTCAGCCCCAGCTCCCTGCTTATCCTGCGCACCTGTTCAAAGCGCTGCTGGTGAACAGCGTGCTCTGAGTGGGAGAAGTTGAACCTTGCCACGTCCATGCCTGAAAGCATAAGCTCCCGCAGCACATTTTCGTCGTCAGTTGCCGGCCCGATGGTGCAGACAATTTTTGTTTTCCTCATTTGAAACACAGCCTTTCTGTTTGAGCATCAGTGCAGCCCGGATATACTATTATAATATATATAGTATCTGAGCCGCAGTTGCTATACCGTATGAATGTTAAAGATAAGCATTGCAATATTGAAGAACACCAGTGTGGTGCAGGTGTCCACTATCGTGGAGATCAGCGGCGCTGCCATAAGAGCAGGGTCAAGGTGCAGGCGCTTTGCCAGCATCGGCAGCATACAGCCGATAAGCTTTGACATGATAACTGTTGAGATTATCGCCAGGCTGACTGTGACTGCCAGCTTCAGCGGCGATTCAATGGCGCCGGGGGATATATAGGCATAGGTGATATATATTCGTATGCCGTTTACCAGCGCAAGTATCACGCTGACTATCAGTGCTATCCGGAACTCCTTGAACACCACCTTGAAGAAATCCCGCAGCCTTATCTCTCCTAAAGACATTCCTCTGATTATCATGGTGGAGGTCTGGCTGCCGCAGTTTCCGCCGGTGCCTGTGAGCATTGGTATGAAAGATACCAGCAGAGGCACCGCTGCAAAGGCGGCTTCATATCTTGTGATTATCGTGCCTGTCAGGGTGGCTGAGAGCATCAGCACCAGCAGCCAGGCGATACGGTTCCTTGCGTGCTTGAAAACAGAGGTCTTGAAGTAGCTGTCCTCAATGGGCTGCATACCGGCCATGTGAGAGAAATCCTCAGTGTTCTCGTCCTGCATAACGTCCATAGCGTCGTCAAAGGTGACGATACCCACCATGCGGCTTTCCTTGTCAACCACCGGCAGCGCAAGAAAGTCATATTTTTCAAACTGCTTAGCCACCAGTTCCTTATCCTCAAGGGTGTCAACGGTGATGACGTTGGTCTCCATAATATCCTTTATCAGGTCGTCGTCGTCGCCAAGGAGGATATCCAGCACCGAAAGCACACCTATGAGCTTGCGGTTTTCGGTAACATAAAGGGTGTAGATAGTCTCCTTCACAAAGCCGACGTGCCTTATCTTTTCAAGGGCCTCCTTGACGGTCATATCCTTATCAAGGTAGACGTACTCGGTGGTCATTATGGAGCCTGCCGAGTCCTTGGGGTATTTGAGTATCTGGTTTATCTGCCGCCTTGTTTCGGTGTCGGTGGATTTGAGGATACGGGAGACCACATTGGCCGGCATCTCCTCTATCATATCAACAGTATCGTCGATAAACAGGTCGTCGATTACCTCCTCAAGCTCCTTATCTGTAAAGGAGTTGATGAGCAGCTCCTGCATATCCGGCTCCATATAGGCGAAAACGTCCGCTGCTGCGTCCTTGGGCAGCAGCCTGAACAGCACCGGGAACTCTCGCTTTTCGATCTCGTCATTATCATGGAAATGCCCGAACAGGTCGGCTATATCCGCCTCGTTCATATTCTCAAAGATCTCTTTTATGACCTTATAATTGCGCTTTTCCAGCAGCCTGATTATGGTATCATAAAGCAACTGAGGTCACCCCCCTTATTCAATGCACAATTCACAATGCACAATTATTAATGCACAATGTATAATTATCAATGTTTCTGCTCAGTCAAGGTCAATGAGTTTGTAGCGGTCATTGCCCATGCCCAGCTCCTTCATATAGCTCAGCTGTCTGAGGCCGTGCCGGGTCTCAATGCGCTCAACAAGTGCCTTGTTGTCCTCCGGCTTCATGGCATAGAGCAGGTCTATGCAGGCCTGATCGACTGCTAAAATGTCATCAGAGGCAACTATGCCCACGTCCGGGGTAACTACCGGTGCAGCAGCCACGCCCTCGCAGTCGCAGGAAACGGACATATTCTGCATTACATTTATATAGGTGATATGCTCACCGAAATAGTCAACAGTGGCCTTGGTGGATTCGGTGATGCGCTCCATAAGCTCCTCCTGAGCTATGGACCACATATTGTCCGAACCGGCCTTGCGGTGTATCCAGTCCTTGCCTATCCTGCCGTCGGCACAGCCGATGCCTATATTCTTGTTGGAGCCGCCGAAGCCGCCCATCTGGTGGCCCTTGAAATGGGTCAGCACCAGCAGTGAATCGTAATTTGTCATATGTGACCCGTGTGACATTTCCTTCATCCATTTGCCGCCCTTTATCGGCAGCAGCACAGTGCCTTCCTCGTCCATAATATCCACCGGGCAAAAGGTCCAGCCGTTCACCTTTAAGGTCTCCCGGTGGAGCTCTGTGGTGTAGCGGTCACCCTGATAGTAGGTGTTGGTCTCGACTATGGCAGCATTTTTGAGCTCTGGCTCTGTTTCAAAGAGCGCCTTTACCCAGTCATGGGGGATAATGTTCGGGCCGTTCTTTTCGCCGGTATGGAGCTTGACGCCTATCCTGCCCTGCATACGGCCCCTGACCTTTTCATATATTTTTTTCAGCCCCTCCGCAGAAAGGTCACGGGTGAAATACACTACAGATTCTTCTCCCGTCCTCTCCTCGTAAGGAATATAGATGTTACCGGGCTTGCCGATAGTCAGTTTTCTGCCGCTCATAGCTTTTCCTCCTTATCATGTGAAATTGAACACGCCGATCAGAAGCAGCCAGCTCAGGCCGTAATAGGTCACAACTGCCACCAGGTCATTGACGGTGGTTATCAGCGGGCCGGAGGCGACTGCCGGGTCTATTTTGATCTTTTTGAAAAACAGCGGGATAAGTGTGCCCACGGCACTGGATATGAGCATTGCCAGAATGAGTGAGGTGCCTATGCAGCCGGAGACCGCAAAGGCGAAGCCCATAGCCTTATGCTTGAAGAAATGGATATAAAGCCCCACGAACAGGAAGGAGATAACTCCCAGCAAAATGCCGTTGCAGAGGCCCACCCGCATCTCTTTTGTTACTAAGTGTACTTTTTGACGGACAGTTAAATTTTCGTCCATGAGCACCCGGATAGTCACCGCAAGGGATTGTGTGCCCACATTTCCGGCCATATCCAGTATAAGCGACTGGAAGGCCATTATGATAGTGAGCTGGGCGATGACCTTTTCAAACACGCCCACCACGCTTGATACCAGCATACCAAGCCCCAGCAGCACCAGCAGCCAGGGCAGACGCTTTTTCATGCTCTCCCGCAGGGGCTCGTTCAGATCTTCCTCGGCGGTAAGGCCGGCGAGACGGGCGTAATCCTCGCCCATTTCGTCGTCAACCACTTCTATCACGCTGCGGGCGGTGATAACTCCCAGCAGACGGCTGTTATTATCCAGCACAGGTATAGAGTCCTCGGAATAATCTTTAAGCTTTTCTATACAATCGTCAATGGTCTCCTGAGCGTAAACATAGGGGAAGCTTGTGGCTATCAGGTCGGAGAGAGACGTTGAGCTTCTTGCGGTGATAAGCTCCTTCAGGTCAATGGCGCCGTAGAATTCATCATTTTCGTCGGTGACGAAGATCGTTGAGATATTGTCATTTTCCTCCGCCTGCCGCACAAGCTCGTTCATGGCTTCCTTTACAGAAAGGCTCTCCCTGATGACGATGCAGTTGGTAGTCATCTTGCTGCCGATCTCGTCCTCGTCAAAGGAAGCGATCAGCTTGATCTCGCCCTTGATATCCTCCCCCAGCTCGTCGATGATCAGCAGCCGCTTATCCTTGGGGACAGTATGCAGCACTGCGGCGGCGGTGTCTGTTTCCAGCTCGCTCACTACAGCTGCGGCACGCTTGATGTCTATTTCCTCCAGATAGCTGCCGGCAGCCGCTTCATCCAAGTGCTCAAAGGCTTCGGCAGTCAGCTTCGGGGAACAGACCCTGAACAGCTTTTTCCGCTCCGGTGCGGAGAGCTGTTCCATAGCGTCTGCCAAGTCGCTTCCGTGGTAATCGCTGAGCTTTTCGGAGAGCGTCTTTGGGGAATCGTTGCCTTTTATCAGCTTTACGATCTCCTCAACATACTCCGGCTTGTCAATGTTATTGATCTCATTCATCACTATCACTCCGTTTCATATGATTTGAAACGGGCGCAAAAAAAGCCCTCGCTTTTCACGAAGGCTCCGGCATAGTTATCAACTACCTGAACATCAGCAAATAAGAGGCCGCAGCACTTGCCGCTCCCCGGACTGACATATAATAGAAGATAAGCCCCGCCATCGCCCGCATGAATCGCAGCTGTCGCCGCCTGCCATGATATTCACCTCACAAATTTTCAATATATAATTATTATACTACACCCGCCCAAAAATGTCAACTCTTTTTTTGCCTTTTCAATGCACAATAAAGGCGGCGCAGAAGGACAGTTTTTGTGCCCTTGGGCAGCGTTTTATATATGTGTTCTGTCATACTAAGTGCAGGCGCCTTCATTTTGGTGTTCTATCTCATTAATGTGTCTATAAAAATTTCTTCGGCACATACCCGGTGAGAAGCAGAAAATGAGCACACCGCAGCCACCCAGACAGAACGTCAGAAAACTAAGCGCTGAAAAGCCGTAAAGGGGCCGCACAGCTTTGACCCTCGCCAAACCTGCAAGGGCGGGGAATTGTGCGGTCTCTCGGAACGATAGACTGTGCATTGAATAAGCATTTTGCACAAAAACAGCCACTGCGGTTGATAAAAGTTTATAGTGCGATTTGCAGAATAATACTTGACTTTTTGCATTTCCGTGCTATAATGAATATATGAACAGTAATTCATATAAGCAAGCAAAAATATTTGCCGGAAGGCATAAACTTGCTTTTTATTTATTTGCAGGGTTAGCAACAGCTAATGCTGCGCAGACGGAGGTATTATCATGTTTTTGGAGCTTACAAATATCACCAAGCATTTCGGTGAGGGCGAGAGCCGTGTGGAGGTGCTGCGGGGGATCAACCTGAGTGTTGAAAAGGGTGAGATCTGCGTTATGCTGGGGCCCTCCGGCTCCGGCAAGAGCACACTGCTGAACATCATCGGCGGCATCGACAATTCAGACACAGGCTATATTGCCATAAACGGCGAAAAAACTGCGGACATGAACGAGAAGCAGCTGACCCGCTACAGGCGCAAGCATCTGGGCTATATCTTCCAGCAGTACAACCTGATACCTAATCTCAACATCAAGGAGAATGTTGAGGTGGGTGCCTATCTTTCCGATTCGCCCTTAGATGTGGACGACCTGCTGAAAACTCTTGGCCTTTATGAGCACCGCCACAAGCTGCCCAACCAGCTCTCCGGCGGCCAGCAGCAGAGAACTGCTATAGGCAGGGCCATAGTCAAGAACCCGGACATTCTCCTCTGCGACGAGCCCACCGGCGCCCTTGACTACAACACCTCCAAGGAGATCCTGAAGCTGATAGCAGAGGTAAACGAGAAATACGGCAACACTGTTATCATGGTAACACATAACGACGCTATCAAGAACATGGCGGACAGAGTTGTGAAGCTGCGTGACGGAGTGATCAGAAAGAACTACACAAACGAGACAAAGATCGCTGCCGCTGACCTGGAATGGTAAGGGGGCGCAGTATGAGAAACCCTCTTTTAAAACGCATACCCAGGGAGTTTAAAAGTGAACTGGGAAAGCAGCTGGCGATATTTCTGTTCTTTGTGCTTATCATAAGCGCCAGCTCCGGCTTCTTTGTGGCGGATAACAGCCTTATCACCGCTTATGACGAAAGCTTTGAAAAATACAATATTGAGGACGGCAACCTTGAGCTTGCAGACCGAGCAGACGGGGAGCTGTTAAAGAACATAGAGCAGGAGGCAGGCATAAAGCTCTATGAGAATTTCTACAAACAGGAGGAGACCGAAAGCTTTGAAAGCAAGCTGAGAATCTACGGTGAGAGAAAAGAGATAGATCTGGTCTGCCTTATGGAGGGTGAGCTGCCTGCGGCGGAAAACGAGATCGCCATTGACCGGCTCTATGCGAAAAACCATGACTTGAAGCAGGGCAGCAGGATACAGCTTGCCGAAAAGGAGCTGACAGTTTCGGGGATCGTGGCCCTTTCTGATTACTCCGCTCTCTTTGAGAACCCCACCGACCTGATGTTCGATAACGATAAGTTCGGTGTCGGGGTAATGAGCAGGGAGGGCTTTGAGGCTCTGCGTGACAACCACATCCACTATATCTATTCATGGAAATACGATCAGAAGCCGGAGGACAATAAGCAGGCCAAGGATATGGCAGAGGAGCTTATCAAGAAGATCGCTCCCATGGCTCAGCTGACGGGCTTCATTCCTGAATATTCCAATCAGGCTATAATCTTCACCGGCAACGATATGTCCGGCGACCAGAGCAGCATGACGGTATTTCTGTATATCACAGTTGTTATACTGGCGTTCATTTTTGCTATCACCACAGACAGCACTATTACCTCTGAGGCGGGAGTTATCGGCACACTGAGAGCCTCCGGATATACAAGAGGGGAGCTGCTGAGGCATTACCTGATAGTTCCGGTGCTGACCCTTGTGCTGGCCTCAGCAGTCGGCAACGCTCTGGGCTACACCCTGCTGGAGCAGTTCATGGCGGATAATTATTACAACAGCTATTCGCTGCCCACCTACAATGTGCTGTTCAACGCAAAGGCTCTTATCATGACAACAGTTGTCCCGCTGGGGATAATGCTGGTGATAAATGTTATCACCCTTATGAGCAAGCTGCGGCTCTCACCGCTGCGGTTCCTGCGCCGGGACCTCAGCCGCCGCAAAAAGAAGAAGGCCTTCCGCCTGAACACCAAGCTGCCCATTATGGTGCGGTTCCGCCTGAGGATAATCTTCCAGAACCTGCCGAATTATATCACTCTGATCGTAGGCTCACTGCTGGCTAATGCTATCCTGCTTTTCGGTATGGTGTTCAGTCCAATGCTTGACAATTATCAGGAAACTGTCAAGGACAATATGCTGGCACCTCACATTTACATTTTAAAGTCAGAGGCTGAAAGCTCCGACCCGACAGCCGAGAACGGGCTTATGACCAGCCTGACCTCAAAGGTCGAGGGCTATGCTGAGGAGGACATCTCTATCTACGGCATCAGCGAAGGCAGCAGATATGTGCATCTCAGTGACAGCGACAGCCTTGTGCTCTCCTCTGCATACAAGGAAAAATACAGCCTCTCTGAGGGAGACACCATAACCCTTTATCAGAAATACGGCGACAAGAAATACGAGCTGAAGATCGACGGCTTCTATGACTACCCGGCAGCGCTGGCTGTGTTCTGCGGGCAGGATAAGTTCAACGAGCTCTTTGCTGAGGAGGACAGCTGCAGCATCATTTTCTCTGAGAGCAAGCTCACAGATGTTGACGACCGCCTTATCGCAGCCACTATTTCAGAGGCTGACCTGACAAAGACCTCCCGCCAGCTTATACGTTCAATGGGCTCACTGATGACTATTTTCTTAGTCTTTGGCATAATAATGTTCGTGCTGGTCATCTTCCTGCTGGCGAAGATAATCATTGAGCGCAACGCCCAGTCTATCTCCATGACCAAGATCTTAGGCTACACCAACGGTGAGATAAACGGCCTGTATATCCATACCACGACTATCGTGGCGCTGAGCTCAATAATCTTCACTATCCCTCTTGCCAACTTTGTGATAGGAAAGCTTATAGCGATAGTGTTCAGAAGCTACCCGGGCTATTTTGAATACAGCGTTTCGCCCTTTACTCTGATAGAAGCGGGCCTTATAGGTATCGCCGCCTATGCTTTGACAGCTATCCTGCTTATCAGAAAGGTAAAGCGCATACATTTAGCAGAGGCTCTGAAAAATGTTGAGTAAAATATTGCATTGATCGGGTGCCTTTTCCTCTATCATACAGCCGCTTGTGCCGGTAACGGTGCAGGCGGCTTCTGCCTTTTGGTGTGTTACAATATCTGTGCCTTTTGTAGCTTAGGCTACACCTTGAAGCCTGTCTGTAGTATAAGCTACAGACAGCACCGCATCTGAATATTGAATTATCCCCCGATAAGTGTTATGATATAGACACAGCAAGAGAATAAAACACTTTGAAAGGAAGAAAAAAGAAAATGACAAACACAAAGGTAACAAACAGGGAAGTAAACACCAAGAAGAACAATGCAAAGAAAGGTAAGAAAAACAATATAACCTCCAGCAAGGCTTTTATCGCAGCTGTTTCTGCTTCGGTAACAGCGCTGACAATGGCAGCGGGCATCGCACTGACAGCCGCTGTCCTGTCACCCGCTCAGAAGGACGAGGTCAAGCCGGCAGCTGCTGCGGTAACAGTTCAGGCTCCCCAGTCGGTAAGCGCTGAAAAGCCCGTTGCAGTAAACACCGGTGCTAAAACGGTAACGGTTGACACCGCAAAGACTAAAACTGAGGATAAGGCGGCTCC
>CADBTF010000217.1 GCA_902797485.1 uncultured Ruminococcus sp.
TACAGCTCATAGTAGGCGCCCTGCTTTTGCATCAGTTCCTCATGTGAGCCGCTCTCTACTATCCCGTGATCGTCAATATACATTATCCTGTCGCACCCACGGATAGTGGAAAGCCTGTGGGCTATGATAAATGAGGTGCGGCCCTTTAAAAGCTCTGCGATGCCCTGCTGCAATAAGGCTTCCGTTTTGGCATCTATAGAAGATGTGGCTTCGTCCAGTACCAATATCTTCGGGTCGGAGAGCAATGTCCTTGCAAAGCTTATCAGCTGCTTTTCACCGCCGGAGAGCTTGGAGCCCCGCTCGTTCACCTCAGTGAAATAGCCCTCCTCCATGCGGCTGATGAAGCTGTCTGCGCAGACGGTCTTAGCCGCACGCATTACCTCCTCGTCGGTGGCGTCCAGCTTGCTGTAGCGTATGTTGTCCATTATGGTGCCGGAGAAAATGAAGCTGTCCTGAAGCATTATACCCATTTGCGAGCGCAGAGAGTTCAGAGTGACATCTGCAATGTCATGCCCGTCAACGGTTATGCTGCCGTGCTCTATGTTGTAGAACCGGGAGATCAGCGAGACGATGGTGGATTTTCCTGCGCCTGTCGGCCCTACCAGAGCTATGCTCTCTCCGGCCTTAACGTCAAAGGAGACGTGCTCGATAACATTCTGACCCTCCTCATAAGCGAAGGTAACATCATTGAAGGATACCTGCCCGCTGATCTCAGGCAGCGTGGAGGCGCCCTCCTTGTCAGTGACTGTTACAGGCTCGTCCAGAGTCTCAAAGATACGCTCAAGATAGGCTATGTTGTTGATGAAGTTGTTCATGATGTTTGAAAGGTTCATGATCGGCTGCCAGAACCGTGAGGCATAGCCGGTCATGGCGGCTAAGGTGCCAAGGGTGACAGTGGCAGGGTCCAGCACCAGCAGGCCTACTGCAAACATAGCCGCCCGCACCAGTGTGGAGATATTGTCCGTCGCCGGCCATACCAGATTTGAGAACTTGACTGCTCTCATCCAGCTTTTGCGGTACTTGCTGTTGAGCCTGTCATAGATCTCGGCGTTCTCCTCCTCACGGTTGAACACCTGAGTTATGCGGGCGCCGACTATATTTTCCTGCAAATAAGCGTTCATGTTGGAGCTCTTGTTGGAAACGTCCTGCCAGGCCTTTCTCTGATGCTTCTTGATAGCGAACATTACCGCCATGAAAAGCGGCAGACCGGACACAGCCACCAGCGAGAGCCTTACATCAACTATCAGCATGAACACCAGTATGAAGATCATGTTCAGGATCTCCATGATGAAATTGATTATCCCGTTGGAGAGCATATCCGACACAGAGTTGACGTAATTGATAACTCTGATGAGTATTTTTCCGTGGGGCCTGTCATCGTAGTAGGTGAAGGGGAGCTTCTGCAAATGAGCAAACAAGTCCTCACGAATGTCAAAGATGATATTTTGCCCCACTACAGTCATTATCCTGCCCCGGATATTTCCCAGAACAGTCGCCAGGATATTGCAGCCCAGCAGCAGCATCGCCAGCCCGATCAGCCCGGGCACGTTCCCGGAGGGGATAGTCACATCAAGGGCCTGCTGGGTTATCAGCGGGCCTATGAGCCCAGCCACAGCAGCCAGTATGCTGATGAACAGCGAGGCTATCATTTTGTTTTTGTATTTCTTTATGTACACAAAGGAGCGCTTTAGGTGAGTAAAGTCAAAGGGGGTCTCCAGCTGCTCGTCTACGTCATACTTGTTCCTTGCCATTACTCACTCACCTCCTCAGCCTTGCAGTTTATGCCGCTTTGCAGCTCATATATCTGCTTGTAATAGCCCTCCTGCCTGATAAGCTCTTCGTGGGTGCCTATGGCGGTGATACGGCCGTTTTCCAGAATGATTATCTTGTCTGCATTCTTTGAGGAGGATATTCTCTGGGCTATCATTATCTTTGTGCAGGGGAAATCCAGCCGGTCATTCAGGCTGTGCTGTATGTAGGCTTCGGTCTCCATATCCACCGCTGAGGTGGTGTCGTCAAGGATAAGCACAGCGGGCCTTACAGCGATAGCTCTTGCAAGGGAGATCCTCTGCTTCTGCCCTCCCGAAAGGCCCACGCCTCTTTCACCGACGATAGTTTCATACTTATCCGGCAGACGTTCGATAAACTCCGAGGCTGCTGCCAGCTCTGCACACTGGCGGACATATTCCTCCTCCAGCTTGCTGTCTCCGAAGGCGATGTTTGAATCTATGGTATCGGAGTAGAGCAGCACGTCCTGAGTGGCGATGCTGATGCTCTTGCGCAGCTTATGCAGCTTGTGCATACGCACATTCTTGCCGTCCACCAGCACCTCACCTTCGGTGCAGTCATAAAACCTTGGGATAAGGTTTATGAGGGAGGTCTTGCCGGAGCCGGTGGGCCCCATGATGACTACCGTTTCACCGGGGTCTATCTTAAAGCTGAGGTCCCTGAGAATTGGCTTGCCCTCAATTGAGAATGAGACATTTCTGAACTCGATCTCGCCGCCCAGCTTTTCAGAGCTGTCTACAGCGTCTTCTCTGTCTACGATAGTTGGGGCCTCGTAATATATCTCGATTATCTTTCCGGCAGAGGCCATGAACCTGAACCAGTCGTTGATGTAGTTGCCCATGTTCCTCATGGGGTTGCTGACAGCCCAGAGCAATCCGGAGATAGCCACATACTGGCCCATAGTCAGGTGGCGGTTTATCATGAAGATACCGCCGGCGATCAGCAGGATCACAGAGAGTGAGCCTGCACAGATGTCGATAAACGGGTGATATGTCAGCCACACCTTTGCCGCAGAGATATTGGCAGAGCGGTATTCCTCGTCGCAGCGGCGGAACTTTTCCTTTTCAAATTCCTCTCTCGCAAAGGCCTTGACTACTCTGTTTCCGGAGATGTTCTCCTGAGCAGCAGTGTTGAGGGCAGAGGAGGTCTCTCTCACCTTGCGGTAGGCAGGGCCGGCCTTGCGGGAAAAGAGCCTTGTCACCATAAATATAGCTGGGGTCATGGCAAGAATACAGAGGGCTGTGGCGTAGTCTATGGTGAAGAAATATACCATAGAGGCCACGAACAGCGCCAGCGATTCAACGCAGCCCTTGATGACCCATGACACCATGTGCCGGACCATATCAAGGTCTCCGGTCAGTCTTGTCATAAGGTCGCCGGTGCGGTAGTGGTTATAGAATTCCATATCCTGGTTTTCTATTTTTCTGAACAGGTGGGTCCTTATCCTGTAGATCATTCCCTGAGAGGCCACTTCATAATACATATTGCAGGCATACTGAAAGACGGTCCTCAGCAGGGTAAAGCCCACCATGCCCGCCAGCAGCCACCACAGCAGCCCCCGCTGAGACTGAAGGTTCTCAACTGCGTTATCATTTGAGATAAAGGTGTCAATGAGCTTCGACTGGAAGTACGGTGAGGTTATATATAGTGCATTACACCCGACAGAGAGCACCAGAGCGATCACATAGGCGACTCGGCTGCCTTTCATGTTATGCCACAGCCATTTTAACTGAAACATTACTTTTCCTCCGATTTCATTTTTACAATATCAGGGGCATTATACCACGAACAGGCAGCAAACTAAATAGAAAATACTATCCTATTTTTAACATATCCTCTATTATGGGATGATTTTGCAATAGACTTGGCAGAGGGCAGCAGCATCTGCCGGCAGGTTGACGTCTGGGTATTAATATGGTATAATTGAAAATACAGGAAGGAGCATCAAGGAGGGAGCGGCGCAGTATGCTCCGCAGACCCTGTTACGGCTCTTTGAAATAAAAAATAATGGAGGTATCACTATGGTAAGATTTGGTATAATTGGCGCCGGAGGGATCTCTAAAGCCTTCGCAAAGGCGGCTGCTGTCACTGAGGGCGTTCAGGTGACTGCTGTTGCAGCTCAGGACCTGAAACGGGCAGAAGCCTTTGCAAGAGAGTTCAAGATCCCCCATGCCTTCGGCAATTATGCTCAGCTGCTTTCGGACAGGTCCGTTGATGTGGTGTATATCGGGAACACCACTAATTTTCATTACCAGTGCATAAAAATGTGCCTGAGTGCCGGCAAGCACGTCCTCTGCGAAAAGGCTATGGTGGAAACAGAGGCCAGAGCCATAGAGTGCTTTGAACTGGCAAGAAAAAACAACTGCTTCCTTATGGAGGCCATGTGGTCAAGGTTTTTGCCTAAGACCAAAAAGGTCAGGGAGTGGATAGAAAAGGGCAGAATAGGCCGCATCACCGGAGTGCAGGCCACTATCGGGAATTACGTCAAAAAGGACCCTGCTAACCGATTCTACTCAAAGGAACTGGGCGGCGGCGCTATGTATGACCTGGGAGTTTACGCCATTGATATGATGACCTATTTTACAGAACTGGATATTACTGGATATTCTGCTAAGGTCATCAGAGCGGACACCGGTGTTGATGAGACCGTCAGCCTTGACCTTGATCTTGAGGGAGTGCCTGCAAATGCGCTGATAACCTTCAACGCTGCCGTCCCGGAGGACTGCTTCATCTACGGCGAGAAGGGCTGCATCAGAGTGCCGAGGTTCCACTGGGGCAGCGATGCCATTCTCCTTGACCCCTCCATGAAGGAGATCGAGCATTTCTCAAAGCCCGATGAGAACGGTATGCGCTTTGAGATCGAGGAGGCCGTATGGTGCATAGAGAATGAGTTTATTTCCAGTGAGACCGCCACTCCCGAAATGACCCTCATGTCCAGCCGGATCTATGACAGCATACTCGGAACAAAGTGAAAACTGTGAAATCTGCACAATGGGTACGAGTAAAAGCTTGACTAATGTGCGCTCAATGTAAAACTTTTCCTAATTGGTTGAAATATTGCTTTAAATATGTTATTATTCATATAGCATACGGCCAAGGGCCGGAATAAGCAAGGGAGGAAAAGAATATGAAAAAAGCAGCAGCAATGATCTTAGCAGCGATAATGGCGTGTATATGCCTTGTAAGCTGCGGAGGCGGAGATTATGCCGGAAAGTGGGAGCTCTATGAGATGTCCTCCGGCGGAATGACATTTAAGGACTCAGTGTTCGGAGTGCCTGTGGCTATCATGTTCCAGTTCGAGTTCAAGGACGACGGCACCGGCACCATAGTCCAGAATGACGATGAGGAGAAGGAGCAGAACACCCTCACCTGGAAGGAAAAGGGCGACGGCATCTCCGTAACTATGAACGGCGAGGACGTTCAGTTCAACAAGGACGGCGAGTACCTTGTGGCTGAATACAAAGAGGACGGCAAGGAGATCTCCATGAAGCTCGTCAAGGTCGATGAGTTCACCAAGTACGATCCCTCTACCAACCCCTTCGCAAGCAGCGATGAGTAAATAAAAAATGACCCGGCGGCGGATACGCAGGCAGCTGTGTATCCGCCGATTTTTTATATTTGTACGATATGTAAACGCCTGATAAACTGTCAGTTAGCATATAGTAACTCTGAACAAAACCCCCTGAGCTGTCCTCTTGCATTTTTGTGTTTGCCTACAAATCGTATTTTCATTGCTTGACTTTTGAGTTAGTATATGCTAATATAATGTTTGCAGAATGATTAGCAATAGGCAACTCTTAATAAGACCTGAAGCTCGCTGATGCGGGCTTGCTTTTTTGCCGCAGATTAGCATTAGCTAACACCGGAGATCCCTCCTTAGTCTCCGACCGGCAGCAAAGCTTTTTTAATGGTCTGCAAGTTAGCCTCCGCTAATTTATTCCAGCACCCAATAAGACCGATCAGGAGGCTTATTAATGTCTTACCGAATAAAATACAGAAGCAGAGCGGCAGCGGTACTGCTGGGACTGCTCACAGCGATCCTGCTGCTGGCACAGAGCATAAGCGCTTTTGCGGCAGTCGATTATATCCAGTCCTGGAATGACTGGAAGGAGGCCGGGAAGCCCTCTGCCACATGGAACGATGTTTCTGACGCTATGGACCAGTGCTTTTCTGCGGCGGCTTTAATGTATGAGGCCGGAGACAAGGACGGAGCATACAAGGCTATCAATGCCGGTTACTACAACTACTATGAGGTAACAGGCTTTGAGAGAACAGCCATGGGTCATATCGCCGGCAGCAGAAAAACAGAAGTTGAGCTGCAATTTTCAAAGGCTAAGACCGTCACCAAGACCGACGGCAGCCTTGATGACCTTAAAACCGAGCTTGTGACCCTTATGGGCATGATAAGGCGGGACGCCAATGTGCTTGACGGCCTGACCTCCAAGGACGACCCTGCGGAGGACGCAGGTATCACGGCGGCACGGCTGGATTCCCTTATGGGCGGAGAGACCGCCTCAGCAGCAGAGACCGCCGAAAGCAAAGCTGCATCTGACAGCAGCAGCAAGGCAGAAAACACTGTAGGCGAGAATGCAGTTTCCGTCGGAGGAACAGGCGGCGGCTGGGGAACTTTTGCAGCCTGCTTCGGCATCATTCTCCGTGAAGGCCTTGAGGCTATACTGGTAGTGGGCGCAATAATCGCCTACTTGGTAAAGAAGGGCCACAAAAACAAGCTGAAGATCGTATACGCCGGCTGCATACTGGCTGTCGGAGCCAGCTTCCTGAGCGCATGGCTGCTGGAGCAGCTGAAGCTTGCCAACAGCGCCAATCAGGAGATCATTGAGGGCGTGACTGCTCTGATAGCAGTTGTGGTACTGTTCTATGTGAGCAACTGGATGGTCTCTAAGGCAGAAGCAGAGGCCTGGAACAAATACATCGAGGGGCAGGTAAGCACCTCGGCAGAGACGGGCAGCGTATTCACTCTGGGCTTTACAGCTTTCCTTGCGGTATACCGTGAGGGCGCTGAGGTCATTCTTTTCTACCAGCCGCTTCTGAGCGACGATGAAAGCATGAAGATGATGTGGGCCGGCTTCGGCGTGGGCTGCGTTGTGCTGGCAGTGGTATTCCTTGCTATCAGGTTCCTGAGCGTCAAGCTGCCGCTGAAACCCTTCTTCCTTGGCACCAGCATACTGATGTTCATTATGTCGGTATCCTTCCTTGGCTCCGGCATCAAGGAGCTTATCGAGGGCGACGTCATCACCATGACCACTTCGGATTTCCTGACGAACCTTATCCCCTCAAACGAGTTCTTCGATGTGCTGGGCATCTATCCCAGCTACGAGACACTTATCCCGCAGCTGATACTTGTGACCCTCACAGTTTCCATCTTCGTTATACAGAAATGGAAACGCAACAACCACATCGAGTGCGGCGTGGTAGCCATACTGCTTGGCACTTTGGGCCTGCATAAATTCTACAACGGCAAGTACGGCAGAGGCATGCTCTATGTGCTCTTCTGCTGGACGGGTATCCCGACGGTGGCAGGCTTCCTTGAAGGCGCTCACTACATCATTGAGGGCCAGGAGGAATACGAGGAGGAGCTCAAGCCGAAGCCCAAGGCACCGAAGGACAAAAAGCAGAAAAAGGCCAAGGCTGCCAAAGCCTGACCGAATACTGAAAAAGTTATTTTCCGGCAATACCGGTGAATAAACCTGCGAAGCTCCTGCGCAACAGTGCAGGAGGGGAGCATGGAGGATTTGTCAATTCTTAGAAGGAGGAAATTATTATGGCAAACAAGAAGATCATAGGCATTGCTCTTGCTGCTGCTATGGCTATGAGCCTGGCTGCCTGCGGAAGCAGTGATTCCAGCAGCAAGGCTGACACAGCTTCAAAGGCTGAGGATACCGCAGCTGCTTCGGCAGCTGAAAGCACTGAGGCTGCATCTGCTGAGGTAAAGGACAGCACCGCTAACGCTGCTGCACCCGGCGAGGACGGCGGCTTCCAGGAGTATCCGATCTTTGAGGACGAGACTGTAGGCTTTATGAACGTTTCGGCTGTTTATTTCCAGCCCGTTCCTATGACCGACGGCAACCCCATTGAGGACTACGATATGCACATCGAGGCTGACATCTCAGCCAACGAGAACCCCTACGGCTACGGCGTTGGTGACTGGGTACCTTACCTGACTGTTGACTACAAGCTCACAAACTCCAAGGGTGATGTAGCTGCTGAGGGCACCATGATGCCTATGAGCGCTTCCGACGGCCCTCACTACGGCGCAAACATCAAGCTCAGCGAGGCTGACACCTATACTGTAGAGTTCCAGATCCACAGCCCTGCCGAGAAGAACTATCTGCTCCACACCGATGCAGAGACCGGCCCGGGAGGAAGCTGGGACGATTACTTCAAGGACGGCAACCTCAAGGTCGTTCACGAGGGTTGGGACTACGCTCCTCACGAGTGGTAATAAAACGAAATACACGATGCGCTGCGATTATCCGCAGCGCATTTGTGCGTTTTACAACTGGCGCCGCTCCTGCTGTATATTGTATAGCAAAGCTTATGCGCATCTATATATTGTATGGCAAGAACGGCACCAACAAGCGTGAGAAAAACCCGCTGACCCTTTGGAGCATTAGCTCCGGAAAATTAGGAGAGAAATAATATGCTGAAATATTTTACCATGACCGTAAACGCTGTGATAATAGCAGCCCTGACAGTGGGCCTGCTGAGGGGCTATGCCAAGTCGGCTGCCGACAGGCTGGGGAGCATTATCACCAACATCTGCTGCGGGCTGGGGCTTGCAAGCGCCGGCGTTATGGCCTATATGAAAAACGCCACAAGAAAGATCGACACCTCTCTTTGGAATTACAGGATATTTATAGCCTCGCTGGCTGTACTGGGACTGCTGATAATTTGCAGTATCCTGCGGCTGGCAGTGCCGGTGTTCAAGGGGAAACTTAAAACACCGGCCTCTGCGGTGAGTGCTGCTCTTGCAGGCGGGGAGATAACCCTTGCTATGTTTTACGCTCTGCCGGACGTGCTGGCCTACCCCTACACGCTGCTGCTCACAGAGCAGACCGCCCTTTCCACCGATTACCTGTTCAAGATGATAGGCATGGTGCTGGGGCTGGGGCTGATGCTGCTGGCGGAAATGGCGATGTTCAGAGGCTGTCAGCGGCTGGGGAAGGTCTCGGGGCTTGTGATACTATATGCGGGGCTGCTGATCTACGGATTAAGACTGGGAGGACTGCTTGTCAAGGTGATGCTCAACAAGAGCTATATCCTGCCTAACAACCCGAACTACAAGACCTATTTCAACATTACAAAATTTGTATCCAACAACGATGTTTATTTTGTTTATGCGCTGCTGGCGGTGGCAGTGGCTATGGCTGTAATTATATGGGTCATGAGCCTGCGGCAGAGGGAGCCCTATTCCAACCCCGCCGAGAAGCGGAAGATAATCAAAAAATGGAGGGTCAGCCGCCGCTGGGCAGACTTGGGAGTATTCTGCACAGCGATGATGCTGGTGAGCATTCTGGTGCTGGAGCCCTACGCCAACAGGCCGGTGGAGCTTTCTCCCGTTGAAGATGTGGACATCACCGACAACTGCCTTTACATTCCCTTTGAGGCAGTGGCAGACGGGCATCTGCACCGCTTCGGATATGTGACGCCCAACGGCAAGCATACAAGAATAATCGTTATCAAAAAGCCCGGCTCATCGGGCTACGGCATTGGCCTGGACGCCTGCGATATATGCGGCGAGACCGGCTATTTCGAGCGGGACGGGCAGGTGGTCTGCAAGCTCTGCGACGTGGTCATGAATATCAATACCATTGGCTTCCCCGGCGGCTGCAACCCGATAGTTGTGAACTACACCGTCAAGGACGGGGCTATATGGGTGCCCATTGAGGAAATGATAAACCACGAAAGCGTTTTCAAGTCGTAAGGAGGATAGATATGTTCGGCAGAATGATAGGCGGAACATTGTTCAGGCAATGGAAGAAGATGCTGATGATCGCATTCACCATAGCCCTTGGAGCGTCTCTGGCGGCGGCTATGCTAAGTGTTATGCTGGACGTTGGCGACAAGGTAAATCAGGAGCTTAAAACCTACGGCGCCAATATAACAGTGGTGCCCAAGGCCTCCTCAGTGCTAAGCGGGCTCTACGAGGTGGAGGGCGAGCAGTCGGGAGCTTATCTCAGAGAGGACGAGCTGGGAAAGATAAAGACGATCTTCTGGACCTTCAATATCGTTGACTACGCCCCCTTTGTGAATGTAAATGCCAAGCTTGATTCCGGCGACGAGGTCAAGGTGGTGGGCAGCTGGTTCAATCACCATATGGCCCTGCCCACAGGCGAGGAGCTTGACGCAGGCATACAGAGCCTGCGCAGCTGGTGGGATATTCAGAGCGGCGAGTGGCTCAATGAGCAGACAGACCCGGACAGCAAGGGAGCTATGGTAGGAAATGAGCTGGCTAACAGGCTGGGCCTTACAGTGGGGAGCACTCTCCATGTGGCCGGCGCAAAGGCAGACGACACCTATACAGTCCGGGGGATATTTGATGCGGGCGGAGACGAGGACGAGCAGATATACGTTCAGCTCAATACCGCTCAGGCCCTTGACGGCTTGGAGGGCAAGGTGGATTCCATAGACGTGAGCGCCCTGACTACTCCGGATAACGAGCTGGCGGAGCGTGCCGCCAAGGACCCTAAGTCTCTGACGGTGGCTCAGTATGAGCTGTGGTACTGCACAGCCTATGCTTCATCTATCTGCTGGCAGATACAGGAGGCTATCACCGACTGCGTGGCTTCACCGGTGCGTCAGGTGGCGGATTCGGAGGGTGCGATACTTAACAAGACCCAGCTGCTGATGATACTGATAACCATACTCAGCCTTATCGGTGCGGCCCTCGGCATATGCAATCTGGTCACTGCCAGTGTTATGGAGCGCAGTCAGGAGATAGGGCTTATGAAGGCCATAGGCGCCTATAACGGGCAGGTGTCGCTGCTGGTGCTGACGGAGGTATTCATTACAGCGATAATCGGCGGAGTTGTGGGCTTCTTTGCAGGCTTCGGCTTCGCACAGATAATCGGCCATTCGGTATTCGGCTCGGCTATCAGCCTGCGGCCTATGGTGATACCTATTGTGGCAGTGCTGGTATTTATTGTTACTATGATAGGCTGTATTCCTGCTATAAGAATGCTTCTGCGGCTGAGGCCGACGGAAGTTCTGCACGGAAAGTAAGGGGGCGGGAATATGAAAAAGAGAAGAATGTTTTTCCACATGATAACCGCCTCGCTGATGAGAAGGCGTTCCCGTATGGTGGTGGCGCTGCTTTCCATTGCCATTGGTGCTACCATACTGTCGGGGCTGGTGTCGATATATTATGACGTGCCAAGGCAGCTGGGAGCGGAGTTCAGAAACTACGGAGCCAACATGATACTGACAGCCACCGACGGCGGCTTTACCTCTGCGGATATGAACGCCGGAAGGTCGGTGATACCTGCTGCCGATCTGGTGGGTGCAGCACCATTCAGATATGAGAATATCCGCATAAGAGAAAAGCCTGTGGTGGCCGCCGGCACAGACCCTGAGCAGGTAAAGGCCACAAGCCCCTACTGGCTGATAGACAGCGGTGAGTGGTTCAAAAACAGCGGTGAGCTGCTTATCGGCGCAAAGGTGGCAGACAGCTTCCGGTTAAAGGCCGGCGACAAGATCGAGCTTAGCTTCACTCCGGAGGAGCAGCAGAAAAACGCTGCGGAGAACAAGGCAGTGCAGGACAACGTGCGGGAGTTTACCGTCTCCGGCATACTCAAGACCGGCGGCACCGAGGAGGAATATGTCTACATGAACATGGAGGACCTTGATTCCCTCACCGGCAAAGCCGACAGGATAGATGTGGCAGAGTTCAGCGTTTCAGCCGCGTCAGAAAAGCTCAAGGGCTATGTGGAGGAGATCAACCGGACTGCCTCCGGCGTGCGTGCCAGCCTTGTAAAGCGTGTCACTGCCTCAGAGACCACAGTGCTTTCCAAGCTGCAGGCTCTGGTACTGCTGGTAACAGTTGTAGTGCTGGCACTGACTATGATCTGTGTTGCCACCACCATGACGGCAGTTGTGGCAGAGCGCCGCAAGGAGATCGGCCTGCGCAAGGCCATAGGCGCCTCGGACGGCAGCATCATCAAGGAGTTCATGGGAGAGAGTATGCTGCTGGGGCTGCTGGGCGGCATCATAGGCTCGGTGCTGGGGTATGTTTTTGCAGCTCAGGTCAGCCTGAGAGTGTTCTCCAGCTCTATATCCTTCAGGCCGCTGCTGGTGCCTATAACCATAGCTGTGTCCATAATCGTGACCGGCCTTTCGAGCCTTATGCCTATCAGGAGCGCCACTGAGATCGACCCGGCCCTTGTGCTGAAAGGAGAATAACAATGAGTTTATTAGAGTTGAAAAATGTATACAAGATATACGGCGAGCTCCATGCGCTGGACAATGTGAACCTTACTGTTGAAAAGGGCGAGTGGGTCTCCATAATGGGGCCCTCCGGCTCCGGCAAGAGCACTATGATGAATATTATCGGCTGTATGGATAAGCCCTCCAAGGGAGAGGTGCTGCTGGACGGTGTGGATATTTCAAAGGAGAGCTCCAAGAGCCTCACCACCATTCGCCGTGACAAGATCGGCCTTATCTTCCAGCAGTTCCACCTTGTAAATAATCTGACAGCTGTTGAGAATGTGATGCTGGCCCAGTATTATCACAGCATCCCCGACGAGAAGGAGGCTCTTGAAGCTCTGGAGCGTGTGGGTCTTACAGACAGGGCAAAGCATCTTCCCAGCCAGCTTTCCGGCGGCGAGCAGCAGAGAGTATGCGTGGCAAGAGCGCTTATCAACTACCCGGAGATCATTCTTGCAGACGAGCCCACCGGTAATCTGGACGAAGCCAATGAAGAAACAGTAGTTGACCTGTTCCATAAGCTCCATGACGAGGGCACCACCCTTATAGTCGTAACTCATGACCCGGAGGTGGCAGAGGTGGCCCAGCGGCAGCTGGTGCTCAGGAACGGCAGGATATCCAAGGAGGTCATCAACCAGCACTTCACCGGAAAGATAAGATTTAATGATTGAATTGCCTTTACTTTATTTAGAAAATATGCTATAATATGTAAAGCGTCATTTGCTCCCACGAGTGATACAAGGAGGATACACCTATGAAGAAAACCATAGCAGCGGTCATGGCTCTTGCTGCCTTTGCTGCCGCACTTTCCGGCTGCGGAAGCAAGACCTACAAGGACGGCACCTATACCGGCCAGAGCGCTAACTTTGAGGAAGATGAAGAAGGCGGCGGCAGCGGCTACGGCAAGGTCAGCCTGACTATCAAGGACGGTAAGATCACAGCCTGCACCTTTGAGACCTTCGAGCTGGACGGCACTTTAAAGGGTGAGGACTACGGCATGGAGGGCGGAGAGATCAAAAACCGTGATTTCTATAACAAGGCTCAGAAGGCCAACGCCGCAAGAGCAGTCTATGCCGAGGAGCTTGTCAATAAGGGCAGCGCCGAGGAAGTCGATGCCATAAGCGGAGCCACTATCAACTACAACCAGTTCACTCAGGCAGTGGCTGTGGCTCTGTCGGAGGCAGAGGAATAGGCGTGAGAGCACTCAGGCATACGGCAGTCGTGGGAGTGACGCTGCTGATGCTTTTGGGGCTGCCGTTTTTTACATCGAGCACCTTCAGGCGGCTCATCAGCTCTGACCCGGACGCTGTGAGCAGCGCCACCGCTATAGTTGATGCCCCCTCCGGGGATTATCTGGTGCTGATAAACCGGAGCCGCCATACAAACCCGGAGAACCTTGCCGTGTGGCAGGACTTTTTCGCCGGCAGGGAGATCCCCTTTATCTTTGAGGACCTTGTCTGCGGAACAGCGTCGGGTGACATGGGCGGGATA
>CADBTF010000218.1 GCA_902797485.1 uncultured Ruminococcus sp.
TACGTTGTTCGGGTGCAGTATGTATAGCCCGCAGATCTCTCCGCTGTCATTTTCAGCTACTCCGCTGTAGCTCTGCGTGCCGAAGAATTCCCCGCCGGAAATATCGTCCAGCTCCTCCTCCTGCGGAAACGCTGTGCCGCTGCGAACGACCTCGTTCCATATCTCTGCCATAGCCGGAATGTCAGCCTCTCTGTATTCCCTGATAATCATAATACTCCTCCCTTATGTAATGTTCCCCTGACGGGTGAGAACACCTGAATGAACACACCGCACCCACTCCGGGAGAACGTCAGAACAACAATAAAAGTCACTTTCTTCTGAGTATCTTCTTCCTAAACCAGGTAACATACAGCACCGTCAGCTGACCCACCAGCCAGTCATATATGATGAAAAAGAAATTCGCACCCGCTAAAAGTATTATCCCGGCGTATTTGCCGAATTTCTCCATGCCCTCAAACATATCTTCTGTCATGAATACAAACTGGAAAAGATAGTAAAATGCCAGCACAGCCCCGTTGAATACCGCAAACTTGATGACCGTCGCCAGTATGCGTGAGGGCAGCTTGTCAAGAAAATATTTAAGGATAGGATAGTACCCCATGAATATCACAAACAGCAGTGAGCATTGCAGATTAGGCGTTATCAGCACCGCTAAAAAGCTCACCGATACATAGGTGGTGAATGCCCACGCCGGGCTGGTCTCTACGATCATTATGACCATGAGGAACCCCGCAAAGGTGGGTATGGCGTAGTCAAACATGGGGAACAGCCCCGAGCAGAACATGAACATAAGGCAAAGTGCACTTATCACCCCGCCAAGAGCGATCTTGTATGCAAGCTTGTTATTCATACCTTAGCAGCAGCGGATAAGGTCTCCGCCCATACATTCGCAGCAGCAGTCTGCAATGCAAAGGCTCTCAAGGCAGCTGCAGGCAGTGTCAGTTCCGTTGGGCTGCATACCCATGTTATTGCCCTGCATATAGCCTCCCCGCTGACTGTTCATGCGGTTGAAGGCAGCGTTGTATTCGCTGTTGTTCGGGTCAAGACGGCAGGCCTCACCGAAATAATTGTAGGCCTGATCCAGCCAGCCCCGGGAATATGCAATGTTCCCCTTGAGAAAGAACCATTCGGCGTTTCTCTGCTCCTGCGGTATGCCGTCAAGCACCTGCTCCGCTCCCGTAACATTCCCGGAGGCGATCATCTGCCTGATCTGTACATAGTTTACCCCGCCGGTGTTGTAGGTATTATATGTATTATAGCTGCCGCTGTCACTGTAGCTGTAGCTGTAAGAGGAAGTACCGCTGCGGCGCTCCTCCATGATAGCGTCATAGGCTGCGTTTATCTCTGCCATTTTTTCCTCTGCAAATTCAGCCAGAGGGTTATCCTGATACTGGTCCGGGTGGTATTTTTTTACAAGCTTCTTGTATGCCGCCTTGATCTCCGCCTCGGAAGCACCTCTTGATACCCCAAGCACCTTGTAAGGGTCGTTCATAGCTGTTCATTCCTTTCCTTTATCCGTTTGTGAAAGCTCTCCTCCTTGACCTGCCTGAAAACCTCATTAAGGCCAAGATATATGATATTGTCAATTATTGATCTGTATAGGGTGATACCCAGCTTGCAGTAGCTGTCTGCCAGCAGGCCAAGGCTCATGGCCACACTGAATCCCACACTTTCGGCTATGCGCCTGTAGTCCTCATCAGTTATGCTTTTAAGCCCCTCTCTTGCAAGCAGAGGGTTGTAGCTGCCCTTTCCGGCATCACTGCGAAGATCGTCCAGCGCATCAGTGAGATATACATACCTGCCAAGAAAATATCCAAAGCTGCCCAGTCTCCTGCTCTGAGCCTTGTCGTCACTCAGCTCCGAAAATACCGCCTGCATTATCCTTGCAGTAGGCTGGCAGGCAAGATCAAGGTCCGGGCATTGCTCCTTTTCAAGCCTGGACTGCTCCCGCATCTGCTTTTCCACCCTTGATGCAAGCCTTGGGTAACGGCTGCGTGCCTTTATGTAAGCCCCGGATATCAGCGGTATAGCCGCCGAAGAAGCAAAATGCCTCACACCGTGACTGTCCTGCCTGTCGTCATTGAGCTTGTGATAGAGCAGTATCATCGAAGCATAGGCTGAGTAATCCAGCCCTTCATTGCAGGTGGCAATGCTGCGTTTTGTCAGCGGGTGAGCGATACAGCGCTGCATCTCAGCAGTGTGCCTTATGCCGTTCACAGACATATCCATAAGCGCCAGCAGCACCACATCATAGCTGAGAGTGAACCTTGGCAGCTCACCGAAATTCCTCTTTATGCTTTGGCAGACCCCGCAGTAAACGCTTCTGTAGCCCTCATACTCGATAACTCTCATCAGCGGTTTATACGCCCTGACATACCCGAACAAGCCCTCACCCCGCAGTCTGTAAGCAGACTAAAAAAATATCACTTTTTATTATATCATATTCTTATGCAAAAGTCAAACACTAATCAATGCGATCAATGCACAATGCACAATGCACAATTATCTGACGCTCTTTAAAAGAAACTGAAATGCCCGGATTTTATGCTTCTAAGGCAATTCGATCTGAAAAGAAAAATTATCAGCTGTCAATTATCAACTGTCAGCTAACAGTATCGCCTTTAAAAGCTCTTTCTCATCATCACCTTTTAGCTGTTCACCGTTTTTGGTGACTGATTCAAAGGAGTAGTCCAAGTATGTGAAGCCGTCGTGGGTAACGGAGAAGGTAAGAACAAGCTTATCGCCGGTGGTCTTCTGTACAGCTGAGGCGGTAACAGTCCTCACATCTCCGGA
>CADBTF010000219.1 GCA_902797485.1 uncultured Ruminococcus sp.
AAGCGGTTCGATCAAACCGACTGTTAGTATAATTATTGTAATGAAATCGGCAGTGCTTATTGTTCCGTGCATTGTCATGATGCCGCCGATAGGAAGCACAGAAAGCATAGTCGCAGGCATTATGCACATAGCAAAGGTCATATACACGTTGCATTTTCTCATCCAGTCCACAAAGCTGGCTGCACTTTCTTTTGCGGCAGCAGCGAATTTTTCGTAGCTTGACTGTGCCTTGCCGAACACCTTGATGACCTCGATACCGTTTATGTATTCTGTCGTCACAGCGTTTAGCGCCTTTGTAGCACGCACTGTCCTGCCGTAGTTTTCTTCATAGCCGAACATCATAAGTGCGTAGCAGACTATACCGAGTGGCACAGTGATGAGTGCGGCAAGCCCAAGCTTCCAGTTGATGATGAAAGCATAGATAAGAATAATTATCGGCGCTCCGATACCCGTAGTAAACTCCGGAAGAATGTGTGCGAGGGTGGTCTCAATGCTGTCAATGCGCTCAACTATATGAGGATATTGTTGACAGGTTCATTGAAACTGTGGACAGCTATTATATCGAGCTGGCGCAGCATTATGCAGATTCAGTGCCGGGTAAAAAGGTAAATCAATATATGCTTCACTGGTTCAGCCATATTCAGATAGAAGCATTTGTGCATCTTCTCACCCATGAGAGTGACAGAGATAAGGCTTTGAAGAACATCAGGACTGTGATAGATTTTCTGGTCAAAGGCTGGATGATGTATATTCTTGAAAATGACGAGTAAGGCAAATAAGGGCGGTAAATCCGCCCTAAAAATAAAAAACCAAGTTAGCTGTAACTAACATTCAGGAGGAGTAGAAATGTATCTTGAAGTAAAGAATGTAAAGAAAAGCTACGGTAAGGATCAGAGCTTTATTCAGGTGCTGAAAGGTGTGAATACGTCTGTTGAAAAGGGGCAGATGTGTGTTATCCAAGGCACCAGCGGTTCGGGTAAGTCAACGCTTTTAAACTGTATCGGCGGGCTTGATGAAATGGATTCATGGTCTGTCAAGGTTGACGGCAAGGAGATCTTCGGCTTGAAGCCTGCGGAGCTTTCTGATTACCGCAGGGATAACCTGGGCTTCATATTCCAGTTCTATAACCTTGTGCCAAACCTGACTGTCAGAGAGAATATCAAGGTTTGTGAGTACCTTGCCCGTGAGCCGCTGAACATGGACGATCTGCTTGATACCCTTGGCCTGACAGAGCATCAGAATAAATTCCCTGCACAGCTTTCCGGAGGCCAGCAGCAGAGATGCGCCATTGCGAGGGCGCTTATTAAAAATCCAAAGCTGCTTCTTTGTGATGAACCTACCGGAGCTCTTGATCCAAAGACCTCCAGTGATATACTTATTGTGCTTGAAAAGATAAACGAAAAATACGGTACCACCATGCTGATCGTCACTCATAATAATTCTATCAAGAACATGGTCCACAAGGTCATAATCCTGAAGGACGGGCTTATCAAAAAAGACTACGAGAACGAGAAAAGAGTTCCCGCTGCTGAGCTGGAGGATCTATAATGAACAGAGTTTTGAGAAAACGCCTTCCCCGTGATCTTAAAAGCAATTGGGGCAGGTATCTTGCGCTGGTGCTTTTGATAGTTATGGGTATATTCCTTGTGACGAGCTTTGTGGGCTCGGCTGAGGCAATAATTCAAGGCACGGAAAACAAAAAAGAAGACAACCACAGGCAGGACGGCCAGTTTTCGGTGTTCCTGCCGCTGACTGATGAAGAGCTTGAAAAGCTCTCGGAGGGCGGAACAGTCATCGAGCCGATATTCAACACCGATCTCCCTGCCGGAAACGGAAAGGTGCTGAGGCTTTTCAGAAATCGTCAGCAGATCGACCTTATCGATGTATGCGAGGGCAGGCTGGCAGAGAAAGATAACGAAGCTCTCCTTGAACGCAGATTTGCGGAAGCCAACGGCTATTCTGTCGGTGACGAGATCAGTGCCGGCGGGGTGACATTCAAGGTAGTTGGTCTGGGTTCGGTGCCGGACTATGATGCGCCGTTAAGAAATCTCTCTGACACAGGCGTTCAGTCAGAAATTTTCGGGCTGCTGTTCGTTACCAATGATGAATATAATTATATCATCGAGAATACCGATCAGAAGGCCCAGGAATATGCTTATTCCTACAGGCTGGGAAAAGGCATTACTGATAACGAGCTGAAAGAAAAGATAAAGTCTCTTGAATTCGATCACACAAAGGTTGAGGATAAATTCTTTAAAGAGACGATCAAAGATGCGCTTGAACAAAAGGAGAAGATAGAAAACGGAGTAGAGGATATCCACAGCGGAGCCGAAGAGCTTTCCGACGGGCTTTCGGAAATAAGCAGCAATAACAGCTCTCTGACCGGGGGCGCACATAAGCTTTTTGAGGAGTATCTTTCTCAGGCAAATACTGCGCTTTCTGCTATGGGCGCTGAGGCAACACTGACCGAGGATAATTATGCTGAGGTGCTGGATAAGCTCTCGCAGGCTGATAGTACAGGGCAGGCGGCTTTATTAAAAGCAAGTCTTGACAGCATAAAGCAGTTCAGAGACGGTATAGATAATTATACAAACGGCGTCAGTGACGCTTCCTCCGGGGCAGGGAAGCTCTATAGCGGCATTGACGAAATGAAGCAGTTCACTGATGAGGTGATCGAAAAGGAATTTGTTATTGATATCGACAATCTGACATCATTTCTGAAAGCCTCTGAAAACGGCAGGATAGAAGCCGCCGCCGGTGATGTTATCATGAATAAGATCGGCGGGCTTATTGCCGGAATTATAGTTCTGATCTTGTTCGCCTATGTTATCTCGCTTATCAAAATATTCGGCTACCGTCCAAAGGAGATAAGAGACCCGTATCTCAACGGCAATCTTATAATAGTAGCTCTCGGCGGGCTTATCTGCATACCAGCGGCCAAGCTTGTTATGGATATGATATATCCCTCATTTATAGCTAATGTTGCCTGCTGCATGAATATCTCATATCCCTGGTATATGTATCTGATACTGTATTGCTCCATGCTGCTGGTCTATTTGCTGATAAATAAGCTCCTGATGCGTAAGATCAACAGGATCACTCCTGCTGAGGTGCTTAAAAACAGAGAATAGATCTTTTATGTTCAAAACTCAGTGATGTGTTTCACTTATAAAGATACCTGCGGGAATGACTTATTTGCGTACTTTACAATGATCTGTATTTCTCAAAAATGAAAAAGGCTCAGCTGCAAACTCAAACGCATCTGAGCCTATAATTTATCGGATAGACAATCGTCGTTTTCTACTGCTATTTTTAATACTGTATCAAAATCCGCAAAATGCTGCACATAAAACAAGCGCTAAAATACTGTTTAATATTCTCATACTCTCACCTCAGTAAATTTTATACATTCCATTAGGTCAACAACAGGCAATATTTCCATTTTAGGCAGCAGCTTGTCAAGAAAATTGACCGTGTGGTTGCTTACACAGATAGAATGTATCTTGCCTGTCAGGAAAAAATGCCATGCGCCGTCTACACCCATAAATCCGAGAGCCGAAAGTTCGTTCTGTTCATCGTGAAGCTCGTCCAGCAGACCTATGAGGGAAGGGAACTCAAAGTATAGCGATCAAATTTTTCTATGAATGGTTTGCAACTGTTGTTCACAGAACATCTAATAAGAGAGGTTGCCCATATTGTTTCGGAAATAATGTAGTTAGAGATGATAATAGCCTTAAAGCCTGGTGTCTGAATAATGGAGAAAGCGGTAAACAATTGATGAACGAGTGGACAGGTAAATGTGAAAACGGAGAACATTATAGGATAGATGAAGTTACACGAGCTAGCGGAAAAAAAGTTATATGGAAATGTTCAAAAGGACATGAATGGATAGCTGCCATCAAAGATAATCACAATTTCTGCAATGCTGATCAATCATCATCACTGTCTAATCCGTAGTTCAGAACATTGTTATAGACAGCGTTTGCTCTCTCCATTTCTTTTTTCTCCCGCCACCTGTCCACGTCACTTTTAATAGCTATCATTTCATCTGCAATCAGCTCAATGTTTTCGGGTTTAACGTAATTCAGATAGGAGATCATTCTTTCTATTCCCCTTGGGCTGCCGATATGCTCAGCGATCATATCTCCAAGCTCAGCGGGATAGCCCAGCTTTGCAAGAGCCTTTATAAGATCATCTCTTGTGCTGGACCAATTTTGGGTATTGTTCATTCTATCTCTCCTCAATTTCATTTGTTATAACAAGACTCTCCGGGCAGACATGGCATGGGAAGAACAATATTCTGACGCCGGCTCTTTTTGCTTCATTCAGGGCTTCTCCGAACTCCCGGTGTGTTTTGATATTTGCCCTTACTTCATTGACACCGTCCACTTGTATTACAAAGCCTATTGCGGCATGATAGCCTTCAGTTTTAGCATTTATAAGCTCCTTGATATGCTTAATGCCCCGCTCCGTCGGAGCATCTGGGAAATAGCCCACACCGTTTATCTCCAAAGTGCAGCCCTTGACCTCCAGCAAGTATTTATCTTCTCCGCGTTCCATATAAAAATCTATTCTGGAGCTGCCGTATCTGTACTCCGGAATTATCTTATCATATCCCTGACTATTGAGCCGTTCAGCCATTACTTTATTAGGTGCTTGACTGTCTATGTTGAAAAGTGCTCCTGTGCTTTTCCTGACAGCTATCAGGTCATACTTTGTTTTTCTGCCGCTTGATCCCGGAGCAGTCAGCCAAACCTCAGCTCCGGGCAGAAGCAGTTCCTTGCAGCGCCCTGTATTTTTTACATGAACTGTTTCCTTGCTGTTTCCAAGATCAACCTCCGCAATGAAGCGGTTTGGCCGCTTAATGAAAACCGCTTTTGTAATATTTGGATATTTCAAATCATCACCCGTTTTATGTGTTAATATCTGCCTATAGCATTATATCATATATTTCCGAAAATCTCAAGGACGATTGTATAAAAAGAGCGCACAAAAGCTGTGCGCCCAGATGCTTATCAGCTGAATTGCTTTTCGACCCATTTGATTATTGTCGGTATACCTTTATCTGCACGGCTGTTTATAAAATCCTTGATACATTTAACAGAGCTGTATCCGCCGCTGACCGCATCAACTGTGCTGCCTGTACCCGGGTAGCGTGCGAAGAACTGATCGTAAAGAGGGGAGTATTCAGCAGTAAAACTGTCAAGAGCTTTGATAAGCTCATCTTTGCTGAATATACCTTCCGATAGATCTTCAAGCTGATTAAGATAATCTGTTCTGAATCCCTCATTTGTCATCAGGTAGGCAAAGCACAGCACTGCGGGGTTGTTAGTGTCAAAATCAAGCAGGCCCTTGGGCTTGTAGTTATCCTCTTTGATCGTGTTGGTGCGGGAATCCTGCGAGCCGGAAACACCGCCGAATTCCAGGTCGTAAAGCATGAATCTCCAGCGCCCGTCGGCGTACTCGTTTGAATCATCTACAGAGGCAGTTTTCCACATGGACCAGTTCTTTCCGGGCCAATCCCACTTGTTGTTTATCCACACCTCTGTCAGAAAATAATCCCGGCAGCTTTCAATGTCCACCAGCTTGGAAAACTCCTCGTAGTCCTCCTGTGAGGCTAAGGATCTGTGAGACTTGAAGAAATCCAGCAGGGGCTGGAAGAAATATGTTTCCTTCTCTCCCTCAGGAAGATCGCCCTCGTCCAGTTTGTAGCCAAGCTTCAGGGCTTCTGCATCGCCCTTATAAACTACTACCTGGCTGTTGTCAACGCCGTAATGGTCCTCAAAATAGTTATCTGAATAATCTTCTTCAAGCACATACAGCCCCCAGTATTCTCCGTTAAGATATACTACACAAGGGCGGGAGGCTTTAGTGGAGCAGTCCAGAGAATTGGACATTTGCTGCCAGTAGGTGTCATTGAACTTGGCAGAGAATGCGCAGTTGCCTCCGGCTCGTAAAACAAGCGTCTTAAAGCTTTCTATGCTTTCGCCGGAGGTGTTTTTCAGCCCTTCAAAGAGGGGAGCTTCAAAGCGGGAGGTGCCATAGTCCTTGCGGGCATAAAGACGCAGGCCCTTTATCAGGTCGGAGCGGGAATAGTTTCCCTGAATACGCACCCCGCAGTCCTGAGAGATCACTGTTTTGGTGCCGTCAGGAGAAAACTCAAAAAATTCTGCATGAACAGGCCGCTCCCATGCTTTGCCCTTCTGCTTATAGTTTGCATCTGCCTTGCGGGCGGTTTCAGGCTCATAGCTTGCTCCGTCAGCGATGACCTTTGGCAAGCTTTCGTCAAAAATATTACCCTTGACATAGATGCCGTACTCCGGCGAAAACATATCATCGTAATTCATAGAGAGCGACACTACAGAAAGAGATGTGCCCGAAGCCTTGCAAGCTTCGGCCAAGCCTTGGATATGTTCCTCCTCTGTGCCGATAAAATAGGTGTTTGAAAAGGCTTTGGTTACAGTGCCGTCCTCCATTTCAGCGCAGGCCCGGATAACGGTACACTTGTCTACAGCACTGTCAGAGGGCGGAGCCATTGTGCATTTAAAGCTGCGTGAAGCAAAATCCACTTCGTTGAAATTCCCTGAGATAAGGGTAGTGTCCACAGCGGAAACCACGTTCTTGTCTCCGTCACGTTTAACTACAGAGATAGCAGTTTCATATTTTTGCCTTGTGTCACTGCTTCGAGGGTCAGAGCCGTCAGTGGTGTAATAGATCGTGCCGCCGTCTTTAGATGTCAGTTCAATGCTTTGCTTGTCTTTGTAGACACCTCCGGCAGCAGAAAATGAGATCTCAGATGTATTCTCATTATATACAGGCATTGTATAGCTGTCCGAGGATTTGGACTCGATGCTGCTTGATGTATCTTCTTTTGAGGGCTTTGACTTGCCTTCGTCATCAGCGGAGCTTTCAGATGCACTGTCTGCTGCCTGCTGGGTGACTGCGCTTTCTTTATTTGAGCTTGCCGAGCCATTTTGAGATGAGCTGTCCGCAGATGCGCAGCCGGTGAGTAAAAGTGCAGCACATAATGCGGCCAGCAGTTTTTTATTGTTCATAGCGATCACCTTTCGGGGATTTTCATATTTTACAATTTGATTGTAGCATACTTCTATGTAAAATTCTATAATATATTTTTGTAAAATATAACTATATTGACAATATTTTGTATCAAAAGCTTATCCCTTATGTTTTTCAGCCTCACGTTTGACTTCTGAGGGACTAACTCCATAGCTTTCTGCTGCTTTAACAGCATCATCAAATTCTGCCTTGCTGCGTTTAACACCGTATCCCTCCGAGAATTTTACAGCTACAGCCCCGAATTTTGTCGGAACCTTTTCTGTCCGACGGTTCAGAGTGTATCTCTCACAGTGCAGCCTGCGAACTCCGAGCGTGGTTGTGTTTTGAAATATAACCGGCAGAAGGCTTTCTGTGTCGCTGATTTTGCATAGGCAGGTCAGCTCAAAGGCTGGGCGGCCTTTTTTCATTACAATAGGCGTGCAGTAAGCATCAAGGGCTCCGGAAGAGATCAGCTTTGAAATGGCATAGCTCATTTCCTCACCGGTAATGTCGTCAACACTGCATTTTAGCTCGCATATTTCTTCGTTATCGTTTTCAGTTTCTCCTGAAAATACTCTGACGCAGTTGAGCCGCTCAAATTCTTTTTTTCCCATTCCTACTCCGATTTTTTGTGTACGCATGATTGGCATTCCTGAAAACTCGTCAGCAAAATATCTCAGCAGGGCAGCGCCTGTAGGAGTGCAGAGCTCTCCCTCGACTGAACAGCTGTATATGGGCAGACCTTCCAGCAGCAAAGCTGTGGCAGGAGCGGGAACCGGTAATATACCGTGCGCACAGTGAACATGACCGTGCCCCACATTGATAGGGGAGCATATTATCTTCTCCGGCGCAAGGCGTTCGATAAGCATACAAACTGCGCAAATATCCGCCACTGCATCAAGAGCGCCCACCTCATGAAAATGTATTTCCTCAACAGGCTTCCCGTGCACCTTGCTCTCTGCTCCGGCGATCAGATTATAAACAGCCATCACGTCTTTCTTAACCTTGTCAGAGATGTTCATTCCGCTGACGATCTGCTCAATATCCTGAATGGAATGATGTTCGTGGTGATGATCGTGGATATGTTTATGCGTCTGCTCATGTGAGTGTTCGTGTTCATGCTGGTGATGATGAACGTCATGGCTGTGTTCTTCTTCTCCGTTTACTAATACAGAAACCGAGGCCCCCTCAACTCCCTTGCGGCTGACAATTTCAGTTGACACCTTTACATTATCAGGCATGATCTCATTAAGCTCTTTAAAAAAAGCTGCCTTGTCAGAAAGCAGCTCACTAAGGGCCGCAGTGAGCATATCTCCCGCTGCACCCATTCTACATTCAATATAAAGTGTTCTCATTATAATCCTCCGATCCTGATATGGTTTATCATGCTTGCCTGGTATCCTGCTCCGAAGCCGTTGTCGATATTGACAACGCTTACACCTGAAGCGCATGAATTAAGCATAGAAAGCAGCGCAGACACTCCGCCGAAGCTTGCCCCATAGCCTACACTTGTAGGAATAGCTATAACAGGGCAGTCCACAAGCCCGCCGATCACGCTTGCCAAAGCTCCCTCCATGCCGGCTGCAGCGACTATTGCCGTTGCCTGCATAAGCTCGTCCAGATGTGATAACAGCCTGTGCAGCCCTGCAACACCTACATCATAGATGCGGCAAACCTTGTTTCCTAAAAATTCGGCAGTTAAGGCTGCTTCCTCCGCAACGGGAATATCTCCTGTGCCGCCGGTGGCAACAACTATCGTTCCGTGACCGTCTGCCTTTTTGATCCCCCCGACTATCCCGAGCCTTGCTTCGTTGTAGTATTCAAAGCTGTCTGTCTCTGAAAGGGCATCAGCCTTTTCGGGTGAAAGCCTTGTAATCAGAATATGCTCCTGCCCGGTTTGCAGCATAGCTTTTGTGATCGACAGTATCTGCTCCGGGGTTTTGGGCTCACCAAAAATGACCTCTCCCGCACCGGTACGAACGGCACGGTGAGTGTCAATATTTGCAAAGCCAAGCTCTTTAACAGGCTGCTGGCGAAGCATAAGCTCAGCCTCTGATACTGAAACTCTGCCTTGGGCTACACCTTCAAGCAGCTTTTCCAGCTCGCTTCTTTCCATAGCTATTCCTTTCGCTTGAGGGCATTTTTGATAACATCTTTCGGGTCACTGATAAGCAGCATAACAAGCCAGATAATAACACCCAGTACAACAACAGACAGCCCGAGAAATGCGTCATTCAGCATATCAGAGGCGGTGGGTGTAAAATAGCTCTCGTGATCTTTCAGATATTCAACTACAGCGTCAACGAGCCACATTAACGAAGCGCCCCAGAACATAAGGCATAGTGTTCCGATCTTTAGCTCTCTTGCTTTTTTGCTTGTATACCATATTATAGTGCAGACTGATGCCGCTGCAGCTGCTATTAGTAATGTCATATCAGGCTCCTTCAGCAGCTGGCTCGGTTTCTGTTTTGCTCTTGGAGAGTTTGCCGGTGATCCCGACAATACCGGCCCAGGCAAGCGTTACCACAGCAGCCATACCCACACCGTTGGCAGCCATTTCTGCAAACATCTCTGCGGGCTCGGAGGCGCCGGTCAGAAACGGGAAGAAAGGAGTGATCTCGCCGTGCCAAAGGTGCTCAAAGGCCAGCAGTCCGGAGCCGCCCCACAGCATTTTGTTGAGCCAGCCAAGCTTCTCGGAAAAACGTATTCCTGCGGGAGCCTTTCCGCTTTTGTTCTCTTTGTTTTTAACACTCTTAGTAATAATGGTTGTCACAACTGCCTCTGTAGCAGGAACTACAAAACACGCCATAATAATACCTCCATATAAAAATGTAAAAATCAAACAAACCGTTTGTATTATTATACTCTTTTATCCCGCAAGTGTCAAGTGTTTTTGTATTATTTTACTATTCGTTTTTATCTATTGCAGTTTATATATTCAGTTAAGAAAAAACAGCCTCCGGCGAACCGGAGACTGTAATATCATCAAACTGAAGATCAAACAGAAGAATGGCTCTTTACATACTCCACAACAGAATCAACAGCTGTGAATGCCATAGATACGCAGGTGTCAGCGCAGCCGTAATAGATAGCTATGCGGCCGGTGTCAGCGTCAACGAGAGTAGCGCAGGGGAAGGTAACGTTCTGAACGTCGCCAACGCACTCGTAGATCTCCTGCGGGCTGAGCAGATATTCAGCGCAGCGGTACTTGACCTTCCAGGGCTCGTCCTTGTCAAGAATGCAGGCGGAGAAGCTGTAAACAAAGCCGTTGCAGCTTTCAAGAACGCCGTGATAGAAGCAGAGCCAGCCCTCAGATGTCTCTATCGGGATCGGGCCTGCACCGATCTTCTTGGATTCCCAAGCCTTCAGAGGCCCCATAACGTGTCTGTGCTCGCCCCAATACTTCATGTCAGGAGACTGTGACAGGTACATATCACCGAAAGGAGTGTGGCCGCTGTCGGAAGGACGGCTGAACATTACAAACTTGTTGTTGATCTTTCTTGGGAACAGAACGCCGTTTCTGTTAAAGGGCAGGAAAGCGTTCTCGCACTGATAAAAGGTCTTGAAATCAAAAGTATAGCCAACGCCGATGGTGGGCTTCCAGCCGTAAGCGTTGCACCAGGTAACCCAGTATCTGTCCTCTATCCAGCAAACACGGGGGTCATAGCCGTAGCCCCACTGATTAACTTCCTCGGTAGACTTTTCAGCCTGCTCAAATACGATACGGTCAGGGTTGATGTTCCAGTGGATTCCGTCCTCAGAGAAGCCTGCGTGAAGCTCCATGTTTCTGACCTTGTCATCAACACGGAAAACGCCGGCGAACTTGCCGTTGAAGGTAACAACAGCACTGTTAAAAATAGAGTTAGAGGTCGGCAGAAGGTTTCTGGGGATAATAGGGTTTGCATTGTATCTCCAGATAACATCATTGCAGCCCTCGGGCTTGTCCTGCCAGGGAATGTTTGGAATTGACTGACCGTTAATGATCTGTACGCTCATAATAACTCCGCCTTTCATTTTATAATGTTCTTGATCCGAGCCGTAGCTCTGTAATTATATTAAAGCACATTTTTCAGATTTTTGCAAGCCCCAAGATTTTTCAGAAAACGATTAAGAATTGATTGTAAACGTATACTTTTTAAAGTTAATATTTTTTTTACAAATCAGACCATATATATTGGCACCTGATGCTTGATAGATCATCAAATTTAGTGTATACTATTATATAAATAAAAAATAGTTGTATACATGACGAAAGTCGATCCTTCTGGCGGATATACTAAATGTTTAGGCGAATAATATAATATAAATGATTGTTTTATGATATTCTTTTTGGTATATTTGTAAATTAATCATTAAAATTAGATAGAATCTATGAATTTCAACAATTCTGCTTGTGCAAAACGACAAAATATATTAAACGATTAAAAAAACACTTGCAATTTAATGTACTGTGTGATACAATTTATACGTAAGATTTTTAATCTACTATCAATGTAAATCAGGAGGAAAATAACATGAAGATCACAAAAATCGTTTCTGCTGCTGCAGTTTCTGTAGTTATGGCTGCTTCTATGGTTATGTCCGCTTCTGCTGCTACAACTGCTGAGGTTGCTGCTGCTGCTAAGGCTAACGGCGTTCAGGATTATAACGTTCAGCAGCTCTCCAATTTCCTTGAGGCTAATGAGAAGGCTTTCACTGATGCTCAGCGTGATGACATGATCTCTACTCTGAACGAGACCGGCAAGATCGTTGACGGTTATGTTGCTGAGGGCAAGGACAAGGCTACTCTTACTGAGGAAGAAAGAACAGCACTTTTCAAGTCCATGAAGGAAGAGGACAGACAGGCTATCATCAAGGCTCTGACTGATCTTGGCGATAAGGTAAATGTTGAGGTTACTACTGCTAAGAGAGGCGACGGCAACGGTTACGATGTATCCGCTAAGCTGAAGGTTCCCGGCGATGACAGCAAGACTTCTTCCGACGGAGCTAACAGCTCTAAGGGTGGTAAGAGTGCTGTAACACCTGTAAATAACGACGGCAAGGCTCCTGCAACCGGTAATTCTGTTGACGGTTCTGCCGCTGCTTTGATCGCTGGTATCTCTATCGCACTTGCTGGCGCTGGCATCGTTGTAGTTTCCAAGAAGAACAAGGAAAACTAATAGCGCACGGAGTTAAGTTTAATGAGTGAGAGAAAATCTGCTAAAACAGAGCATGCTCATCACCATAAACATTCTAAGTCGAATAAGGTGTTGAGAACAGTTTCATTTGTTCTCACACCTTTTTTGCTATTGTTGTTTGTTTTTGGTCTGTTTTCGCTTGCACTGCTAAAACCTTATAATAACATCAAACCTTATTTGGATACTGTTTTTAACCCTGAAAATACTTTGCCTGACGAGGGCCAGATCAGTATTTATCATTCTGATGACCTTGAACTGAATGTCAGAGAGATCGAAATTCAAGAGGACGAGACTAAAGATCCTGAAAAACATACTATCATATATCCTTATTACGGTGACCGTTACGGCACACTTAATATCGAAAGTGTTGGTATGAAGGATATCCCGGTATACTGCGGTACTACGCTTGATATTCTTGAGCTTGGTGCCGGCTGGGATTACAGCTCAGTGTTTATTGGCAAGGTCGGGCGTGTTGTCCTTTGGGGGCATAATCATACTTGGTTCTATATGCTTCCGCAGGTCCAGAACGGAGATATCGTAACTCTGGAAACTGATTATGTTAAAATGACATATATCGTCAAGGACAGAGCTGTTTTCCATGAGACTGACCGCACTTATACACACACTACTCCCGGTGAAGATCACCTGACTCTCGGCACCTGCTGGAATAACGGTATGCTCGGAATGAGTGTTTACCGCCTCGGTATTCTTTGCGATCTTGTTTCCCGTGAGTGGAAGGAAGTTGAGGTGCCGCAAGAATGAAAAGGCTTTACCATTTTGTTCCGTTAATTATTCTTTCTCTGTTCATCAGCATATTTCTGATCTTGTTCCAGCTGTGTGTGTTTATCAACAATACAGTTCTTGATCCTCAGATCTATAATCAGGCAATGAACGAGAAAAATGTTACTCAGTCGATATATGATGATCTTTGTACTTATTTTAAATCATTATCTAACGCTACGGGTATCCCCACCGAGGTCTTTACTGCCCCCCTTGACAAAGAAGCACTTTATACGGCCTCTTTTAAGCTGCTGAGTGAGTCGCTCAACTATATAACTGACAAGAACGCTCCAAAGCCTTCTCCGAATTATGATTTTACCAGTGAGGAGGAGAGCATTACAAATTACATTGAAAAGCACGCATCAGAGAATAATATTGAAAAAAATGATGAGTATAAAAAGCTTTTGAAAAACACTGTTGATACTGCCAAGACACAGATCCAAAGCCGTTTTGACGTTGTAATGCTTTATACCCTCGCTAAGTCAAGTGCCGGTGAAAAGCTGCATAACTATTCTTATCTGTTTAGCATTGGCTCCTATGTGACCATTGGTTTAGTGATCGTCCTGCTGGTAATAATGATCATTATTGACCGGCATCACCCAAGAGATTATCCTTATTGGGTCGGACTGATAATGGTAGTATCTTCGGGCTTCTGGCTTATCCCGGCTGTATACTTGAAGGCTACAGAATATTTCCAGACCTTTTTCGTCAGAAACGAATATATCCACAAGGCTGTGACCGGAATGTTTGAGATCTCTCTTGACAGGATAATTCGTACACAGCTTATACTGTTTATAGTTGGTGTAGTTCTGATTGTGTCAACTCTTATTATTCACTATGTATATCTGCACCATTTAAGAGTCCAGTATCATAAGTCTCACGATCATAATTAAAGCAGCGCTTATCAATTTTGACTGCATACAGATTATAAATATATTAAACAGAAAAACAACTCCCATGCTTCACCTTGAAGCATAGGGGTTGTTTGTTTATTCGCTTGTATCTGCCAAAGATCAGTCAGCAAAGAAAACAGAAAATGCTTTGTATGCCATATAGATGTCTATTTTTGCAGTGACCTCAAAGGGAGCGTGCATACAGAGCACCGGCACACCAACGTCTATAACCTCCATGTCAAGATTAGCGATAAACTGAGCAACAGTTCCGCCGCCGCCAAGGTCAACCTTTCCAAGCTCTCCGGTCTGCCAGATAACACCGTTTTTGTCAAACAGCCTTCTCACTCTGCCTACAAATTCAGCGGAAGCATCAGAGGTGCCGGATTTTCCACGGGCTCCGGTAAACTTAGTTGCCACAACACCGTAGTTGAGCTTTGAAGCATTCATGTTTTCGGTAACGTCAGGGAAGGTGGGGTCAACTGCGGAGTTTACATCAGCTGACAAGCACTCAGAGTCAGAAATAATATTGTGCCCGCACAGGCCATAGGCTCTTGCAAGGTCGTCGATAAAGTATTTCAGGTATGAACTGTTAAGGCCGGTATTGCCGTCGCTGCCGGTCTCCTCCTTGTCGGTCAGTACAGTTATGCAGGTGTGGTCCGGCTTCTTGATGTTCAGGATCGCTTCCAGTGCGGTATAAGCGCAGGCACTGTCATCCTGACCGTAGGCGCCGATCATGCTTCTGTCAAAGCCTATGTCCTTAGCCTTGAACTGCGGAACTATCTCAAGCTCTGCTGACATGAAATCGTCCTCAACTATTCCGTATTTCTCGTTGAGGATACGCATGATGTTGAGCTTCACTTTCTTGGAAACTTTATCGTCCTTGAAAGGCATTGAGCCTACAAGCAGATTGAGCTCCTCACCCTTGATGAGCTCTGCCGGTGTGCGCTTCATCTGCTGCTGAGCAAGGTGTGGGAGAAGGTCAGTAACACAGAACACAGGGTCGTTTTCGTCCTCACCGATATTGACCGCAACGCTTTCACCGTCTGCTTTGATTATTACTCCGTGAAGTGCAAGGGGTATAGCAGCCCACTGGTATTTCTTGATGCCTCCGTAATAGTGGGTCTTGAATAAAGCCAGCTCCATGTCCTCATAAAGAGGGTTCTGCTTCAGATCAAGACGGGGAGAGTCGATATGAGCGGCAGCAAGCCTTATGCCTTCGCTCAGATCAAGCTTTCCCATAACTCCCAGGATAACCGCTTTGCCCCGGTTTACAAAATAGAATTTGTCTCCCGCCTTGTATTTTTTTCCTCGCTCAAACTCCTTGAAGCCTGCTTCCTTGGCACGCCTTACTGCCTCGATAACAGCCTCTCTCTCGATCTTCGCAGCATCAAGATAGCTTTTATAGCCCTCGCAGAATTCGCTGCATTCTTTAAGCTCCTTATCGCTGAGCAGCAATCCGCCGTGCTTGTGGTCAGAGAGCAGCTTATCAGCAAGAAGCTCGCCTTCGGTTTTCTTTTTGTCAGCCATTTTTAAAATCCTCCTCTAATTTTTCTTTGTATTTATTATACGCATTCATTACTTTGTATATGTAGTTGGCAGTAACATTTGAGGGGACATCTTCAAGCCTGAAATTGTCAGGGTCAATCGTCCCGTCCTTTATCCATGTGTCAACTGCATTCATTCCGCCGTGATATGCTGCGGCAGTAAGCTCATAGGAATTATCAAATTTATCATATAAAAATTTCAGCATAAATGTGCCGTATTGGATATTAAGCTCCGGGTCATACATATCGTCAAAGGTATGGGGCCTTTCGTCGCCTAATCTGAATTTGACCCAGTCATAAGCCTCCTCCATGAGCTGCATCAGCCCCCGTGCGCCGACATTTGAGGTCGCATCAGGATTGAAGTGGCTTTCTGTATTTATGATCGCAAAAACAAACCTTGGGTCCATATCATATTCCTTGGAATACTTTAAAACATATTCCTCATAGTCGGTGGTCATAAACACATTTGGCCCGTAATCCCGGACCTTTTCAGCGATCTGATCTCTGAAAATAAAAGCAAGAACCACCAGTATCGCCAGGATCAATGACACTATGACGATAACCGTATTGTTAGCGCCCTTTTTCTTTTTTTTACTTTTCTTTTTTGAAGCCATATAGCATTCCCTTTATTTGTTCAGACAGGAAATATGCCGCCTTAGCAAGGCTCGGTATCCCGCCGTCATTTTCTATAATAATATCAGAATTTTCTACAAAGAAGCTTTCACTTTTTTGAGCTTTGATCCTGCTCATTGCCTGTTCAAGGCTGAGACTGTCTCTGCGCATGATGCGTTCGCATCTTATGCTTTCGTTGGCAACACAGGAAATTACCAGCCTGCACAGCTTGTTCGCTCCGGATTCAAAAAGAGTTGGTGCATCAAGAATAACTATCCTGCTGCCTTGGTTATATGCAGCACTGATCTCCTTATCGATCTCCTCCCGAATAAACGGGAATATGAGCTTGTTCAGCAATTCAAGCTTCTCCGGAGAATTAAACACTATCGCACCGAGAGCTTTCCGGTTAAGATGCAGATCAAAGTCTACGCAGGAAGGGAAGTGCTCTTTCAGTGTCTTGCAGCATTTGCTTCCGTCATTGGTTACTATCCTGCTGACCTTGTCGCAATCTATAACACTAAAGCCATACTCTCTGAAATAGGCGCTGAAACAGCTTTTGCCGCTTCCGGTCTGCCCAGTAAGGCCTATAGTAAATGGTTTGTTGTTCAAAGCTTTATCACCTGAAATCCAGCGGCTCGTAAAAGCCTGTTGTAAACCGCAAGCCCGACTCCTGATTTTTCAGGGCATCTTGCGTAAGCTTTTTTTACACCTGATTCGTCCAGCTGCCTGAGTACGTCAAACAGCTTTTGCGCCTGCTCTGTGCTGTCGGCACCGTAAACAATACAATCATGCCCTGTGCCTTCGGCTTCTTTTTTATCAAAGACCATCAGCACTGAATCATCGCTCAGTGCGCTGCAATAGCTTTTGAAATCTTCGGCACTTGAATCAATTATAGTTACATCTGCTTTCGGAGCATAGTGCTTGTATTTCATTCCCGGAGATGCTACAACTGCATCGTTGGCAACTGCTTCAACTACGCCCTTGTCAATAATTACGTTATCGCAGACAGCTTTGAGATCTTCTGCCGAAATAAACCCCGGTCTTAATATTCTGACAGAATCCTTCTCAAAGGTGACTACTGTAGATTCAACACCCACTGCGCATTGCCCGTCGTCAAGAATGCAGGGTATTCTTCCTGCCATATCCTTGTAAACGTGTTCCGCTTTGGTAGGGGAGGGGCTGCCGGATAAATTAGCGGACGGTGCAGCTAACGGCACCCCGGAGGCATCTATCAAAGCTCTTGCTGTTTTGTTTGAGGGCATTCTTATGCCCACGGTGTCAAGCCCTCCGCTTGTGACAAGCGGTATGAGACCGCTTTTTGGCAGGATCATAGTCAACGGCCCCGGCCAGAATTCCTCAGCGCATTTCAAGGCAAGCTCAGGAATATCCGTTACCAAAGGCTTTATCATTTCAAGCTCAGATATATGCACTATCAGCGGGTTATCCGCCGGCCTGCCTTTTGCGGCAAATATCCTGCGGACGGCATCTTCATCAAGTGCATTTGCGGCAAGCCCGTATACTGTTTCAGTGGGCATACCGACAACATTTCCCGATCTTATCAAGCTTGCTGCTTCTTCTATAGCTTCGCTGCTTGCAGCAAGTAATTTGGTATCAAACATTTTATTCTTCCTTCAACATACATAGTAGGCCGCCGGTTCATTCCTGATTTGCAAGCTTTTCTGCCTGGTCAGCAGTTGCAAGAGCGTCTATCACTTCATCAAGATTTCCGTTGAGAAAGCTGTCAAGCTTGTAGATAGTCAAACCTATCCGGTGGTCTGAAATGCGGCTCTCAGGGAAATTGTAAGTCCTGATCCTTTCGGAACGGTCTCCGGTTCCAACCTGTGAGCGCCGCTCTGAGGCGATCTTATCGTCATGAGCTGCCTGCTCTCTTTCAAGCAGACGTGAGCGCAGAACCTTCATTGCCTTGTCTTTGTTCTTGTACTGAGAGCGCTCGTCCTGACATTCCACGACCATGCCGGTAGGCAGGTGAGTGATCCTGATAGCTGATGAGGTCTTGTTAATATGCTGGCCGCCTGCACCTGAAGATCTGAAAACATCTATTTTCAAGTCTTTTTCATTTATCTCAAGCTCTACGTCCTCAGCCTCCGGCAAAACTGCGACGGTGACTGTAGAGGTGTGTATACGCCCCTGGGATTCTGTTTCCGGAACTCTTTGAACTCTGTGAACTCCGCTTTCGTATTTAAGCCTTGAATATGCTCCTGCTCCCTCGATCATAAAGCTGATCTCCTTGTAACCGCCAAGCTCGGTAGCATTTTCGTTGAGTATCTCTATTTTCCACCCCTTGGCAGCGGCATACAGAGTATACATTCTGTACAGTGAGTTTGCAAACAGCGCAGCTTCCTCACCGCCGGCTCCGCCTCGTATTTCAACGATAACATTTTTCTCGTCGTTAGGGTCCTTGGGGAGAAGCAGCAGTGTGAGCTCTTGGGTAAGCTGCTCTATGGCTTTTTTTGAATCCTGATACTGCTGCTGCAAAAGCTCTTTGAAATCCTTGTCAGCGTCGCCGGAGGAAAGCAGCTCATCAGCCTCCCGGTATTCCTCCTCTGCTTTTTTGTACTGCTTATATTTGTCAATTATCGGGCTCAGCTCGGAGTATTCCTTCATCAGTGAAGTGTATTGCCTGTTATCATTTACTACCTCCGGCTGCATCAGCCGCTCATTGATCTCATTGAATTTATCTTCTAATGCTTTGACCTTTTCAATCATAAGTATCCCTCCTGAAATAATAGTCTGAAACTGATAGAGCGATACTTATGCTATGACTCCGCTTCCTTGATGACCGTCTTTACATTCTTTTCAGCCTTGGAGCGGGGAGTGATGAACTCACGCCCGCAGCCGACGCACCTGAGCTTGAAATCAATACCGGAACGAAGAACGAGCATTCTGTCAGTCCCGCAGGGGTGCTGCTTCTTCATTACAAGTATATCTCCCTTTGCTATATCCACAATGCTCCCTCCTTCATTAAACGCTATCTATTATTATATCACATATATCCAATAAACGCAAGTGCTATTTGGTAAAATTCACAATTTGTCCTACGGACGGCGTAACTCCCTCGGTCCTGCGGACGGCGTAACTCCCTCGGTCCTGCGGACGGCGTAACTCCCTCGCCCGCAGCCTTGTGCAGAATCGTTGCTTTGTTTGGCTCGGGGCTGACAATTGTTCAGAACTATAATTCATATTTTACTCCGGGCATATACCGACACAAAGGTCTTGACAAAGCCGCTTAATTGGGATATAATAACTATGTTGAAAAATTACCCCTTAAAGGAGTTCTATGCTATGGAAAAGAAAATAATTCTTACCGGCGACCGTCCGACAGGTTCGCTGCATTTAGGGCATTATGTCGGTTCCTTGAATAAAAGAGTCCAGCTTCAAAACACCGGCGAGTATAAACAGTTCGTTATGATCGCAGACCTGCAGGCACTGACTGATAACGCAGAAAACCCCGAAAAGATACGCAACAATATCCTGGAGGTAATGCTTGATTATCTGGCTGTGGGCCTTGAACCTGACAAGACCACTTTCTTTGTTCAGTCTCACATTCCGGCGCTGTATGAGCTGCCTATGTATTATTCAAACCTTGTCACCATGTCCAGACTTGAACGCAACCCTACTATCAAGAATGAGATCAAGATGCGCAACTTTGAGAGAAACCTGCCTGTAGGCTTTATGACATACCCTATCAGTCAGGCTGCGGATATTACCGCTTTCAAGGCCAAGTATGTTCCTGTGGGTGAGGACCAGCTCCCCATGCTGGAGCAGGCAAGAGAGATCGTGTCCAGCTTCAACAGGATATATAACTGCGATATCCTTGTGGAGCCGGAGGCTGTGCTGCCGGATAATGAAAGCTGCAACAGATTAGTCGGCACTGACGGCAACACCAAAATGAGCAAGTCTCTCGGCAACTGCATCTATCTGAAGGACGATGAAAAGACCTTGAAGGACAAGATCATGTCCATGTTTACTGACCCGCTGCATATCAATGTTTCTGACCCGGGCCATACAGAAAACAACCCCGTTTTCATTTATCTTGACGCTTTCAGCACTGATGAGGATTTTGCCAGGTTCATGCCGGAATACAAGAACCTTGGCGAAATGAAGGAGCACTATGAGCGTGGCGGCCTTGGCGATATGAAGTGCAAGAAGCTGCTCAATAACATTATGCAGGAGTTCCTGAGACCTATCAGAGAGCGCCGTGAGCACTACGAGAAAGACAAGTCCTATCTGCTTGAGGTGCTCAAAAAGGGAACAGAAGAAGCAGTAGAGGTCTCCAACAAGACTGTTGCAGAGATCAGGAATGCAATCGGCATCAACTATTTTAATGATGATTCTTTCATTGAGAAGTTTGTAAAATAATACTTAAAGCGGGCGGGAAGAACGTCCGCTTTTTCTGTGCTAAAGCAATGGATTTTGTTAAATGCTTGAAATTATTGCGTATTGCTTGACAAGCTGGGAATTTTATGCTGTAATTTAGTAAATAATATATGAATATTTACGAAAGGCAGTTGATAAAGCCATGCTGTTCCTGTATACTCAGACAGACAGATAGACAGACATGGCATAACTGCGCCCTTTTTAATATGTTAATAACAGCGTGCTCTATGGGTAACTCCTGATAGGGTGCGCTTTTGTTGTTATAAAAATTTCTAAGGAGGAATACCAATGAAAATGAAGAAGTTTATCGCCGGTTTTTCAGCTATGGCTATTGCATCCGCAATGTCGCTGACAGCCTTTGCAGAAGAAGTGCCGACGGAGACCAAGATCGATCAGACCAGCGTATCCAAGGCCGGCGACATGACCGCCACCTACAGTGTGGAGCCAAGCTACTCGGTAACTATCCCGCCGGCTGCCGTCATTGCAGACAGTGAAGATGCTGCCCAGGCACAGCAGATCAAGGCTGAGAACGTGCTTCTCGGAGACGGTGAGAAGCTGGTAGTCACCCTCACAGGAGCATCTAACACAACTGAGAAAAACGCTGCAAAATTCAATGCCAAGAACGGCGAGTCAACAGTACAGTACAGCATTAAGGCAGGAGAAACCGCAGTAACTCTCGGAGGAGAGGTCGCAAAGTTTGAAAGCAAGGCTGAGGAGCAGGCTGTTGATGTTAAATT
>CADBTF010000220.1 GCA_902797485.1 uncultured Ruminococcus sp.
CCCGTTGTAATCAACATAGAGCCAGTAGTTATTTACAAGCGCATAAGCCTTTACATTTGCACCGGTAGGCAATGTGGCTAAATTAGCTGATGAAGAATTTGGCTGCGGGTGCAGATATACCGGGCTGACGACAGACATATTGGTTGCTCCCTGTTCAAGCTCATTGTTCTGATAAGGGTCAACGTCCTCAGCTGTAGTAGTGGTGGTCTTTTTCTTCTTGGTGGTAGTAACTGCCTCTGTGGTGGTGGTAGTAACTGTTGTATAGTTAGGAGGTGTAGTGAGCCTGCCGGTCTGCTTTTCGCTGGAAGCAGTTGAAACAAAAAGGCTTTTTGCGAACAGCATAACTACGATTATAACAACAAGAGCAGTCAGCAATATTGCTATGATGCCCTTGATATTCGGGCTGAGTGCCTGAGTGGTCTCCTCCGGTGCAGGGCGATGCGGTTTTCTATTATTTGTACTCATTTTGTATCTCCTTTCGTCCGCATTAAACTATAAAAAACGATATAATCCGACGTATATATCTATTATACAGCATAATTCGGATTAAGTCAATTAATAAATGGTTACAGCTTAAAAAAACTTGCTTTTTATAAGACTTTGTGATATACTATATTAGTATGCTCAGGCACTGGTAATATATGCAAATAAAGGAGTTAATTTATGTCACAAGCACGTCGCCGTGAATTTTTCAGCGGCATCAAAGACGGTATACCCATAGCCCTTGGCTATCTCTCCGTTTCCTTTGGTTTCGGTATCACCGCAGTATCTAACGGATTGACAATATTTGCCGCTGTTTTGATTTCAATGACAAACCTGACCTCTGCCGGCCAGGTGGCAGGGCTGACTGTTATCGCCTCCAACGGCGGAATGATCGAAATGGCAGTAGCACAGTTTGTTATAAATCTCCGCTACTCTCTCATGAGCCTGTCACTCTCCCAGAAGCTTGACAAGGGCTTCACTCCCCTTTCACGGCTGGCTGCCTCCTTTGGCATCACAGATGAAATATTCGCAGTAGCCTCCGGCCGCAGCAGTGATGTCTCAAAGCATTACATGGCTGGGCTTATCTCTCTCCCCTGGGTAGGCTGGGCTCTTGGCACCTTCCTCGGAGCCGCCGCCGGGCAGATACTCCCGGAAAAACTCAAAGCAGCCCTTGGCATAGCGATCTACGGAATGTTCGTTGCTATATTCGTTCCCGCTGCAAGAAAAGCGATAGGTGTTCTTATAGTAGTAATTATCGCCGTTACTGCCAGCTGCTGCCTGAAATATATCCCCCTGTTCAGCGGCATCTCGGAGGGCTTTGCGATAATAATTTGCACTGTCCTTGCAGCAGTTATCGGAGCGATATTCTTCCCGGTAAAGCAAGAGGAAGGGGGCACTGAGGAATGACAGCAAGGCTGCTTATCTACATAGCTGTTATGGCAGGAGTGACATATCTTGTCAGAATGATACCGATGATGGTCTTCCGCAGGAAGATCAGATCTCAATTTGTCCAGAGCTTTCTCTACTATGTACCCTATGCGGTGCTTGGCGCTATGACTATCCCGGCAGTTTTTTATGCGACCGGGAATATAGTCTCTGCCGCTGTCGGCCTTGCCGCTGCATTTGTCTTGGCCTTCTTCGGCCAGTCGCTGATAGTAGTAGCCCTCACAGCCAGCGGAGCTGCTTTCATAGCAGAGCTTATCCTCGGCTGGATAAAATAGCCGAACAACACAAAACGCCTGCGCTGAGGTTTTCCAAAGCGCAGGCGTTATTTATTATGTCTTATTTACCGTAGTAGCATTTCTTGTAGATCTCTTTGAGTTCTTCTATAAGCGGATAGCGTGGGTTAGCACCGGTGCACTGATCGTCGAAGGCGTCCTCTGACATCTTATCAAGAGTAGCAAGGAAATCCTCCTCGCTGACGCCATAATCAGCGATGGTTTTCTTGCAGCCTACAGTCTCTTTGAGTTCCTCGATCTTAGCGCAGAGCATATCGAAGCACTCCTGATCGTCCTTGCCGAACAGACCAAGATAACGAGCTGCCTGAGCATACTTGGCAAGGGTGTTGGGATATTCATACTGCGGGAATGTACCCATTTTGGTCGGAACAGGGTCAGCATTGAATTTCATGACCTCGGTGATCACCAAAGCGCAGCAGATGCCGTGAGGCAGGTGGTGATAAGCGCCCAGCTTGTGAGCAAGTGAGTGGCCGATACCAAGGAAAGCATTGGCAAAGGCCATACCTGCCATTGTTGCAGCGTGAGCCATATTCTCTCTTGCACGGACAGCTGTCTGACCGTTCTCAACACACTCGGGAAGATTTGCAAAGGTCTGCTTGAGAGATTGCAGCGCTAAGCCGTCTGTAAAGTCAGTTGCCATTACAGATGCAAGAGCTTCAAGGTCATGCACCATGCAGTCCAGACCGGAAGCAGCAGTCAGGCCCTTGGGAGCGCTCATCATCATATCGGTGTCGATGATTGCCATGTTAGGCATGAGCTGATAATCAGCCAGCGGATACTTATGGCCTGTCTTATCGTCGGTGATGACAGCAAAAGGAGTAACCTCAGAGCCGGTACCTGAAGAAGTGGGAACGCAGATGAAATATGCCTTTTCACCCATTTTCGGGAAGGTGTATACTCTCTTTCTTATATCAATAAAGCGCATTGCCATGTCGTAGAAATCTGCCTCCGGGTGCTCATAAAGCACCCACATGATCTTAGCAGCGTCCATAGCAGAGCCGCCGCCTATAGCAATGATAGTATCAGGCTCAAAGGCTCTTATGAGCTTAACGCCCTCAAGTGCGCAGGACAGTGACGGGTCAGGAGCAACATCAGAGAAGGTCTCATGCTCGATACCCAGCTCGTCAAGCTTTTTGGTGATCGGTTTGGTGAAGCCGTTCTTATACAGGAAGCTGTCGGTCACAATAAACGCACGCTTCTTGCCCATAACATTCTTCAGCTCGTCAAGGGCGACCGGCAGGCAGCCCTTCTTGAAATATACCTTTTCAGGTGTTCTAAACCAAAGCATATTCTCTCTCCTCTCGGCAACTGTCTTTACATTCAGCAGGTGCTTGACTCCGACGTTTTCGGAAACAGAGTTTCCGCCCCAGGAGCCGCAGCCCAGTGTAAGGGAAGGAGTAAGCTTGAAATTGTATAGGTCACCGATGCCGCCGTGAGATGAAGGTGTGTTTACAAGGATACGGCAGGTCTTCATTTTTTCAGAGAAACGGTTGATCTTATCGGTCTCTCTGACTGCATCAACATATAGCGATGAGGTGTGCCCGAAGCCGCCGTCCTGAATGAGCCTGTCAGCCTTTTCCATAGCGTCCTCAAAGCTTTCAGCCTTATACATTGCAAGCACAGGCGAGAGCTTTTCATGAGCGAATTCCTCATCAAGATCTACCCTTTCCACCTCACCAATAAGTATCTTGGTGTTTGCAGGCACATCAAAGCCGGAAAGCTGTGCGATCTTATATGCACTCTGGCCTACGATCTTAGCATTAAGAGCACCGTTGATGATGATAGTATGCCTTACCTTGTCACATTCCTCCGGAGTGCAGACATGGCAGCCGCGGGCAATGAACTCTGCCTTGGCTTCATCGTAAACATTCTTGTGAATGATAACAGACTGCTCTGATGCACAGATCATGCCGTTGTCAAAGGTCTTTGAATGGATTATGGAGTTTACTGCCAGCTTTATATCAGCAGTTTCGTCAATAACAGCAGGAGTGTTGCCGGCGCCAACGCCGATAGCAGGCTTTCCGCTTGAATAAGCGCTCTTGACCATTCCGGGGCCTCCAGTGGCAAGAATAATATCTGCTTCCTTCATTACAAGGTTAGTCATTTCCAGAGAAGGAGAATCTATCCAGCCGATAATGTGCTCCGGAGCGCCTGCCTTGACTGCTGCTTCGTAAACTATCCGTGCAGCCTCAATGGTGCTCTTTTTTGCTCTGGGGTGCGGAGAAATGATGATGCCGTTTCGGGTTTTCAAGCAGAGCATTGTCTTGAATATCGCAGTAGATGTAGGGTTAGTTGTGGGTATGACCGCAGCCACAACACCGATAGGCTCAAGCACCTTCTTGGTGCCGAACTGTTTATCCTCCTCTACGATGCCGCAGGTCTGAGTGTTCCTGTAAGCATTGTAGATATATTCTGCTGCAAAGTTGTTCTTGATGACCTTGTCCTCAACTACACCCATTCCGGTTTCTTCAACAGCTAATTTTGCCAGAGATACACGGGCCATATTAGCTGCAATAGCAGCAGCCTTGAAAATTTTATCAACCTGCTCCTGAGAATAGGTAGAGAAGATTTTCTGAGCCTCTTTGACCTGTTTGAGCTTTGCCTCAAGAGCCTCAACCGAATCAACGATCCCAGTTGCTTTGAAGTCTGCCATAAGACTACCTCCATAATAAAATATATTGTTTTTACCTGTATACTTACTCATTATCCATCATAACTCTATTATATCAGTTTGTTATTTTTTTGTCAATTACTTTTTTGCAACAGCTTTATAAATTTTTACATAGGTTTATTATTAATAATGTACAAACACTTTTTTTCATGGGCATTATATCAGAAATTATATGCCGGATAATGCAGCTTGCATATTATAACAAATTGTAAACAAATAGTATCTAAGTCATAAATAATATCAAATCACACAAAAATCTCTTGACAATCCGCCAAAATGTGCTACAATATAGATAAAGAGTTTTAAGCAAAGGAGAATTGTCAATGGAATTAAAAGAACTTATTTCTGAAAATGCTTTTTACGACATCTATAAGTCTGACGACGGAAAGGCTGTCAGCGTTTACAAAAAGCCGGAGTATAAAGAAAAGTGCCTCTATGCCGCCCTGACTCACGCAAGAGTTGAAACGACCCTCTGCAATTCCAGCATTAAAATGGCGACCCTCCATGAGGTGCTGGTGATCGACGGAAAGTGGAGCAATGTAATGGACTGGATCGAGGGTGACACCCTTGAGCAGCTGATGAAGAAGAACCCTGATAAAATGGACACATACCTTGATAAGCTCATTGACGTGCAGGTTGAGATACATGACCAGTATATGCCGCTGCTTTCCAAGCTGAAGGATAAAATGTCCCGCCAGATCAAAAGCCTCGGCCAGATCGACGAGATCAAAAAATATGAGCTGCTCACAAGGCTTGACTCCATGCCGAAGCACATAAAGCTTTGCCACAACAGCTTCGAGCCCAAGAATGTTATTATCAACGATCAGGGGACCTTCGTTGTCAACTGGGGCCATGCAAGGCAGGGCAACGCCTCCGCAGATGCAGCCAAGACCTATCTTCTGCTGAAGCTCCATATGCCGGAGATCGCAGATCAGTTCCTTGAAAAATACTGCCGCAAGACCAATACCTCCAAGAGATATGTTCAGGCATGGCTGCCCATCGTAGCTGCCGCTCAGCTGGATAAGGGAATAGAATCCGAAAAGGAATTCCTCCTGCGCTGGATAGATGTTGTTGATTATTCCTGAAAATAAGCATACAAAAATGCCCGATCCTGCGTCGGGCATTTTTATTTATCGCTTATCACTGGCTATCAGCTTTCTGATCGCCTCAACTGAGCAGCGGATAGCTCTGGTAATATCAAAGTCCTGAGTGCTGTCAGTCTCTGAATAGCTGTGCTCCATGTTCCAGATAGCAAGCATAACAGCGCCGCTGCGTGCTCCTCTGGCCTGTGCCACGGAGTAAAGCGCAGAACATTCCATTTCGGAGCACAGGCAGCCAAGCCTTTTATAGCTCTCCCAGCGCTCCTGCAAGGTATAATATACCGGAGATGTCTCTGCCGCTACCTGCCCGTAGAAGCTGTCCTTGCAATGAGCCACTCCCACATGATAACGTCTGCCGTTCCTATCCTCAGAAAGCTCTCTTGCAGAGGCCACAAGAGCTTCTGTTACCGAATAGTCAGCCGCAGCAGGGTAACCGACGGGCATATACTCATAGCTTGTTCCCTCTGCCCTTACAGCAGCAGATACTATGACAATGTCTCCCCCTCTTACCTGCTTTGCTATCCCACCGGAGGTGCCCACCCGAATGAAGGTGTCAGCACCGCATTTGATAAGCTCCTCAACTGCGATAGCCGTAGAGGGCCCGCCGATACCTGTGGAGCTGGCAGTCACCTTGACACCGTCAAGTGTCCCGGTGTATACATTGTATTCCCGGTTCTGAGCGACCTGAACAGCGTCATCAAAGTATTCAGCTATCTGAGGTATCCTGCCCGGGTCTCCGGCAAGGATAACATATCTGCCCACCTCGCTTGGAAGCGTCTTTATATGATATTGCCTTTCAGTATCAAGAATACTTGACATATCCATTCTCCTTTGCTCTCCGTATTCAGCCGTATAAACGGATATACACGCCGCTATTTATACATATCGTCCATGCTGCTTCCGCCTGACTGATACTGCGCTATCTCGTCCTCTAAGGAAACCGGCGCCCGCCTTTTACTGATATTGATAACCAACACTATCAGCCCTGCAACGGAAACTCCCAGACCGACTGCTAAGAACACTATCCCAAATACCCATGTAGAATAATATCCGATAACATAGATATCCTCCGGGTCATCAGGATCCACCATGATCGTAACGCTTTCTCCAACATCATAGGAAGGAGGACTGGTGTAGACATTGCTTTTATACCTGTGCTTCACTCCGTTATACTCATACTCAAAGACCGGAGCATAGCTTGAACCGTCCTCATTGGAACTGCTCAGAACATTTTCTATAACAACGCCTTTGACTTCATCGGTGCATCTGTTCTTTGAGATTATCTTTTTGGAAACGATCACTCCGCCTATAATGGCAAATATCAAACCAAAGGCTATGAGCCCGATGCACATTATTTTATAATCCTTGGCTCTTGCCTGCTGTATGCTCTGTGCTCTGCTCATTTGTCTATCTTCATTGAAATATCAAAGGCCTTTACCGAATGTGTCAGGGCGCCCATTGAGATAATGTCAACACCTGTCTCGGCAATTGCTCTGATAGTTTCAGCGGTAACATTCCCGGAGGCTTCCAGCTTGGCTCTGCCGGCGGTGATTTCTACTGCCTTTGCCATATCCTCACAGCTCATATTGTCAAGCATGATGATCTCAACTCCAAGATCAAGCGCCTCCTGCAGCTCCTCCAAGCTGCCTACCTCGACCTCTATCTTGACTGTATGCCCCATTTTTTCACGCAGGGCATTAACTGCGCCGGTCATTGAACCGTAAGCGTCAAGGTGAGTATCCTTCAGCATAGCACAGTCAGAGAGATTGTACCTGTGATTTTTTCCTCCGCCCACAGTAACAGCATATTTCTGCAATGCTCTCAGGCCGGGCAGGGTCTTTCTTGTGTCAGCAATAGAAGCCTTAGTGCCCTCCACAAGCTTTACGCATCTGTTCGCTGCCGTAGCAATGCCGGACATATGCTGGATAAGATTGAGTGCAGTTCTTTCGCCCTTTAAAAGCGCCCTTGTATGGCAGGTGATCTTTGCAATAATATCTCCCTTGTTCACCTGCTCACCGTCATGAATAAACACCTCAAAGGAAGCAGTGTCGTCAAGCAGGGTGAACACCCGCAGAGCAATATCTATCCCGCAAAGCACTCCGCTGTCCTTGGCAACATATTTCGCAGTTGCCACAGCAGCATCATCTACCAGATAATCGGTAGTAACATCAATATAATTGATATCCTCATTTAAAGCAGTTTTTATTATATCGTCGATCTGAAATTGCATAAGCCTCATAATCATTCTCCTTTGTCGTCTTTATCGTCTTTTTTACTGTCAGCCGGTTTTCTCCCGGTAATGCCGTCTATGATCGGGGCAAGAAACACACTGAACAATGCAGCTGCACCGGTTATGAGCAGTGATGACCTCAGCTCTAAAAAGTTAAAGGCCCCAAAGCCAAAATATATAAACGCCGGCATCACCATTCCGAAGGCATCAAAATCCCCTTCGTTAAAGGGCGCCTCTCTGTTTACGGAGCCGATAGTAAAAAACAGTTCCAGCCCGTGTGCGATGACAGCAAATACTATCATCAGCAAAAGCTTTATCCAAAAGCCGGCATCAAGCATCACAAGCAAGATCGTATAGAGCATATAAAAGCTAACTCCGAACAGAAATAGAGTTAGCTTTTTTAAAGCCGAAGCCGACATCAGTAGCCTGCCTCGTAATCAATATCAACACTGCCGAAGGCGATCTGATATGCCTCACCGAGAACTATGAATGCAACTGTCGCAAGGCTTCTTGCCTCGATATAATCACGGTCCAGCTTATAGTTTCCTCTGTCAAGCAGCTGCTTGATCTCAATTATGCGTTCATAGCCGTCTGCCAGTGCCTTTATATCCGGCAGCACAAAATATGCCGATTGCATGATATGCCTGATCTCAGTGCGCAGCCCGGTCGGAATGTGCTCGGCGTTTTTAGGCATAGTAAAATCATACTGCACAAAATCCTTGGGAGCAGTAAGAGCACGCTTATTGATATCCCCGGCAGCTCTGCGGGAGAAAACAAGCGCTTCAAGCAGAGAATTACTTGCAAGGCGGTTGTTGCCGTGAACGCCTGTGCAGGAGCATTCACCGCAGGCATAAAGCCCGTCGATAGTTGTGCGGGAATAAATATCCACCTTGATGCCGCCCATGAGATAGTGCTGGCATGGGAAAATAGGGATAGGCTCCTTAGTCATATCGTAGCCTGCTTCAAGCAGGTTCTTGTAAATCATCGGGAAGCGGTTGCGGACAAATTCAGGGTCCTTATGAGAAATATCAAGATAGAACTCGTCCGAGCCGGTTTTCTTGGCTTCAAATATAATAGAATGAGAAACAACATCTCTCGGTGCAAGCTCCAGGCGTTTATCGTAGTTCTGCATGAAGCGCTCAAGATGACAGTTTTTCAGATAAGCGCCCTCTCCTCTGACTGCCTCGGAGATAAGGAAGCACTCTCTTGTATGACGGTTATTGAAGGCAGTGGGGTGAAACTGGATATAGCTCAGATTTTTGATCTCAGCACCCAGCCTGTAAGCAGCAGCAATGCCGTCACCTGTGGCAATAGCAGAGTTGGTAGTATACTCATACACCCTGCCGATACCGCCTGTCGCAAAAATGCAGTAGTGGCAGGCAGTTGAAAGATACTCCCCGTCTTTAAGCACCAGCAGCGAAAAGCCGGTCTTGGTCCGGCGGATACGAGCCATAACAGCATTTTCCCAGATAGTTACATTTTCCTTTTCCTGAACATTTCTGAGCAGAGTGGTCTCTATCTCAAAGCCGGTAGCGTCCTTGTGGTGGAATATGCGGTGCATACTGTGCCCGCCCTCTAAGGTGCGGTGATAATCACCGTTGGGCAGCTTATCAAAATCACAGCCCAGCTCAATTATCCTGCCGATGTCTATTTTGGCTTCGTTTACAAGAACGTCAGTTGAGACAGGGTCATTCTCATAACCGCCCGCAATGAAGGTATCATGCTTATGGTATTCGGGAGAATCATCAGGGCTCTGATATACACCGGCTATACCTCCCTGTGCAAGAGATGAGTTGCAGAGTGTCAGCTCTCTTTTTGAAAGCACAAGCACTTTAAGGGACGGGTCAAGGTTAAGTGCGCCGTAAAGGCCGGCAGCACCGCAGCCAACAATGATAACATCAAAATTTTCCATAATAGCTACCTCTTTTGCTATGAAAATTGAAGCGGAGAACACTGTTCTGCCCGTAGGCAACGCCGCACAGCCCTCAGGCTGTGCTTTATCGCCCCGATAATTATATTATATCATATA
>CADBTF010000221.1 GCA_902797485.1 uncultured Ruminococcus sp.
CATCATGGGGTTTGTGGGAGTTTCAAGATATATGGCTTTTGTCTCCGGCCTCAGAGCAGCTGCAAGCTCATTAAGGTCACTGGTATCGGCATAGCTTATCGCTACGCCGTTTTTCTCTGTCACCAGCCGGTGCAGCCGGAAAACTCCGCCGTAAAGGTCCTCTGAGCAGACAACATGATCTCCCGGGTGAAAGAGCTCAAAGAAGCAGCTTATCGCAGCCATGCCGGAAGAAAACCCGATAGCATATTCTGCTGACTCCACAGCCGCTACTGCTTCTTCTGTGTGAGTGCGGGTGGGGTTGGATTCCCGTGTGTAGTCAAAGCCGCTGCCGTTATGACCTGTCTCTATATGCGAGAAGGTGGCAGTCTGATAGATCGGAAAGCTGACTGCCCTGAAAGCGTCTTTAAGGCTCGTATCCTCCCTGCCGTGTATACATCGTGTTTCAAATGCTCTGCTCATCGTGCTCTCTCTCCCTTGTCACTTATGTTCAGTCGGTTATATATCCTGTGCCGTCCAGGCGCTCTCTGCCGTGGGGCAGCTTCCAGCTTTCGATCTCCGGCCCCTTGGGGATAATGCTGTAGATATTGTCTATCTGGCAGTCAAGATGATAATGCTTCTTGATGGCCTCAAAATCCGTGGTGCCGCCGAAGGCTTCTATCGAATAAAGATCTCTTGCATAGGCCCAGAGGTTCTTGTAGTCTCTTATGCGATTGCGGTTCACCCTGAAAGCGTTGTAGTAGGCGCAGTCAAAGCGGGCCAGTGTCACATACAGCCGCACGTCAGATTCGGTGATCTTGTCTCCGAAAAGATAGCGGCGGTCCTCAAGCCGTTCCTCAAGCCAGTCCAGCCTTGCGAACACAGTGCTGTAGGCTTCCTCGTAAGCGGCCTGGCTCCTGGCGAAGCCCGCTCTGTAAACACCGTTGTTCACCTCATGGTATATGATCTCGTTAAGGGCATCAATGTCTTCCCGGAGCTCTTCCGGGTAGAGATCGGGTGCTCCCGGCTTGTGGAATTTCTTGAACTTTGTCTCATAATAGAGTGTCAGGTTCCAGTAATCGTTGTTGACCACTTTTTTGGTGGTGACGTCCACCAGTGCGGGAACAGTTGCTCTTTTATCGTAATCAGGGTCTGCGTTCAGATAAAGCTCATTGAGATATTTCACTCCCAGCACCGGGTCACGGCCGTCGGGGTCAAGGCTGAAGGCCCAGTCGCCCTTGTTGTCCTCCGGGCGCTTGGGATCAAGGGTACCGAGGCTTATCACGTCCTCAAGCCCAAGCAGTTTCCTGACTATCACCGAGCGGTGCGCCCAAGGGCATACGGGAGCCCATATGAGCCTGTATCTTCCTGCCTCCACCGGCAGTTCGCCCTCACCGTCGCCAAAGGGGGTGGTGAAGCGTATCTGCTGACGGACATATCTGCCGATCTTGTCGTATCTGTCCTTGGAGTGGAGCCAGTCATCTCTTACTCGTTGGTTCATTTATTTCACTTCCTAACTGTCATAATCCGGGTTTCCGAAGCGGTAGCCCTTTGGCAGGAGAAAATCCATTTCCTCCATGTGCCTTGCTCTTTCCTCACCGCCGGCAAACAGCACAAAGCCTGTTTTCTGGCGGCGGAATCCGAATTTCTCATACATGGCAACTGTCTGAGGGTGGGTGTAGAGTATCACCGTCTGGCCCTCTACCTGCTTCAGGATCGAATCTATCAGCAGCCTTCCCAGCTGTCTGCCGTGATATTTTTCTTCAAGTGCTATGTTGTATACAGCCGCCTGGCACACCCCGTCTGAAAGGGCTCTGCCGCAGCCCACCAGCCTGTCGTCGTCGTAAATGAACGCCACAACAGCGCTGTTTTTAAAAACTGTCTCCTGATCCCCGGCTGAGAGATGACTCAGCCCGTAGAAGCTGAGCAGGTCGGCTACGGCTTGCCAGTCCACATTATCCTTGTCAGTTTTGACATGAATACTCATCAGGCATACTCCCTCTCCCTGTCATGGGGCTGCTCCCATACAGACAGGTCAGGCCCCTTTGAAAGGATACCGAAGGTGTTGCGGGAGGGGTTCAGCAGATACCCGCGCTTTATCCCGTCAAAGCTGGTGGTGTTTTTAAAGGCGGGTATCTGATAAAGCTCCTTGGCATAGTTCCAGAGGTTCGGGAAATCAATGAGCTTGTTTCGGTTGACCTTGAACTGCAAATTATATGCCGCATCAAATCTCACAAGCGTTACCCAAAGGCGAATATCCGCATCAGTGAGCCTGCCGCCGAAGAGGTACCTCGAATGGGAAAGTCTCTCCTCCAGCCAGTCAAGCCTTGCAAAGAGCTTGTCATAGGCTTCCTCATAGGCCTGCTGCGATCTGGCAAAGCCTGCTTTGTAAACACCGTTGTTCACATCGTTGAAGATGATCTCGTTCAGAGCATCTATCTCCTCACGCAGCTCCTCCGGGTAGAGGTCGGGAGCGCCGGGCTTATGGAACCTTTTCCACTCCACCTCAAAATAGTTTGAAAGCCTGTGATAATCGTTCTGCACCACCTTGCCGGTGGTTATATCCACCAAGGCAGGTACTGTCGCTCTGCCCTTGTATTCTGGGTCGGTTGCAAGGTAAACATCATCAAGGCTCTCTGCTCCGAGGACAGGGTCCACCCCGCCCTCATAATCGGAGAATATCCAACCCCGCTCTGTCCGAATGGGGTAGGTAATGCCGGTGCTGATGACCTCATCAAGCCCCAGAAGCGCAAGCACTATCCTCTGCCTGTGTGCCCATGGGCAAACGGGAGACACTATCAGCCGGTATCTCCCTGCCTCTACCGGCAGCCTGCCCTCACCCTCCCCGAAGGGAGCGGTGAAAAGATTCTGCTGCCTGTGAAAGGCCCCTGTGGTCTTGTCTATCTCAGCTCCGAGCTGATCTTCCAGATATCTTTCAGCCACTACAAGCCCTCCCGTCAGTTGATAGGCTTTTCATACTGTGCCGCATCAGGAGCAGTGTCAAAGCCGAATACTTCTTTGCCGTACTTGGTAAGGGTGCCGTCATCTCTGAGCTCTTTCAGCACTGCGTTGATCTCCTGACGGAGCGCATCGTTCTCCTTGGCAAAGAGGTAATAGGTCCATGAATTGTCTGCTATAGTCTTAGCTTCCTCTGCGGGAACGTCCACTGCCACAAGACCGTAGCTGTAATTCTTCTCATACTCCACAGCCATTGCCTTATCCATGATAGTGAACTCAACTGTGCCGTCATAGACCTCCTGAGCAATGTTCGTGCCGGATTCAACATAATCCACCTTGATAGCTTTGTCGGGGTTCTTTTCATTCCATGCTTCAATGGCATTGGTCACAGAGATGCCGGCAGTGCCGTGGAAGCTTTTGCCTGCGGCGTCCTCAAAGGATTTCACAGAGCCGTCCTTTGTCAGGAACACATAGCTGACTGTGTCATAGGGGAAGGAATAGAGATATGTCTCTGCTCTTTCGGCGTTGTAGGAGAAATTGTTGACGCCAATATCATAGAGCCCCGACTGAACGCCTGTGAACACAGAGCCGATGTCTGTAACTACTGTTTCCAGCTTGTACTGGGGCAGCCTGTTGAATACCTCGTTCAGCACCTTGAAATCGTAGCCGGTCACAGTGCCGTCCTCCTCTACCACGATATAGGGTGAGGGGGAGCCCATGGTGGCTGCCTTTATGGTCTTGACGCTTGCTGTTTCAGGGGCGTTTTCTGCGGCCTTGCTGCTGTCGGCGGCGCTGCTGCTGTCTGCTGAGCCGCAGCCTGTGAGCAGAAGAGTCAGGGCCGAAATTGCTGATAATAAAACTGTTCTCTTTTTCATAGTGATTAACTCCTTTTTTAACTGTAATTCAAATTGTGTATTCAGGCTGCTTCAGCAGGTGCATCTTCGCAAAGAAATCCTTTGCACGCTGGCTTTTCGGCCTGTCAAAAACCTCTCGTGGTGTGCCGTCCTCGACGATCTTTCCGCCGTCAAGGAATATGACCCGGTTTGCTACTTTTCTTACAAAATTCATCTCATGGGATACAAGCATCATGGTGAACCCCTGAGAGGCTATGTCTCTGATAGTCTCCAGCACCTCTCCCACCAGCTCCGGGTCAAGGGCTGAGGTGGGCTCATCAAGCAGCAGAAGCTTAGGCTTCATGGCAAGTGCTCTGGCAATAGCCACTCTCTGCTGCTGACCTCCCGAAAGATGCTTGGGGTAATGCTCGCTCCAGTCATACATTCCAACACGTTTCAGCTCGCCCTCGGCAAGCATTCGTGCTTCCTCCTTCGGTTTCTTCTGGACTGTCACCAGCCCCTCCATAACATTTTCAAGCGCTGTTTTCCGCTCGAAAAGATTGAACCGCTGGAACACCATTCCCGTCTGGCGGCGGAGCGCCAAGGTCTGCCGGCGGTCATGCTCTGCCAGAGAATAAACCGCCCCGTCAATGGTGATCTCACCCTCCTCCGGGGTCTCCAGCAAGTCGATACATCGCAGCAGCGTGCTCTTGCCGGTGCCGGAGGGCCCTATTATGCCCACAACATCGCCCTCGTTTATATCCAGGTCGATGCCGTCCAGCACGGTATTATTGCGAAAACGCTTTTTCAGGTTTCTTATTTGTATCATACCTGACCTTCGCCTCCTTTGTGAAAGTCCTGGCCTTTTCCGGCTCCTCCGCAGCGGCAGCTTTCTTGTCTATCTGCTCCGGAAGCTCCAGACGCTTTTCAATGAATTTGAGTATTCTTTCAACTATTATAGTTACCGCCCAGTAGATTATCGCCAGCGAAACATAGACCTCAAAATATCTGTAGTTCCTGCCGCCGAGTATCTTGCCCTGAGCTGTCATCTCAACTACTGCGCAGGTAAATGCCAGAGAAGTGCCCTTGATAAGGCCTATGAACGAATTCCCCAGCCCCGGCAGAGCCACTGTCATAGCCTCCGGAAGGATTATCCTCCTGAGAGCCTGCGGGTAGGTCATGCCCACTGCACTGGCGGCTTCGATCTGCCCTCTGTCAACGGAGCTCAATGCCGCTCTGATCGTCTCGGCGTTGTAGGCCGATTCGTTGAAGCCCATTGCAAACACCGCACAGGCAAATCCCGGAAATGCAGAGATGTCAAAGTCGGTGCCGAAATGCAGGTTCATATATTTCAGCAGCATAGGTATCCCGAAATAGGCTATGTAAAGCTGGACTATTGCAGGGGTGCCTCTTATTATTGAAATGTAGAAGGCTGCGATCTGCCTCAGCACCGGTATCCTCTTCATTCGTATGACTGCCAGCAGCAGCCCGACTGCAAGCCCTATCAGCATAGAGAGCAGTGCCAGCTCAAGAGTAATTGGAAGGTATTTCAAAAGCTCCGGCAGCTGCCTGCCTACCAGCCCGAAATCAAACAGGTTCGTTTCGGATAATATCTGCATCATCATCATCTCCCTCAAAAGCATAGTAAACAGATATGTTTTCTTGGTATGTTCTGATTATACACTACACAAAGGCCTTTGTAAATAGCAGTTAAGTTAAGGCACATTTACTTTTAGTTAATACGAGGCGCCGACCGCCGCCTTTGATGCGCCTTTGAAGTCTGTGGCAGGTATTCCTTTGTATAAAATATCCAAAAAGCCCGCCTGAAATTCCATCACTTTTTTGGGCCGCCCTATATTCTGCATTTTCTGCGTTAATAATATTGACAAATACTATATAAAAAGCTATAATAAAACCAGCGGAACGGAAGCGCCCGACCCCGCCGGACTAAGATCGGAGGCGTAGATCATGACATTAAAGCAGCTGCAATATTTACTTGAGGTTAATGCAAAGGGCACAGTCACTTCGGCGGCGGAATCCCTTGGAATATCCCCCGCAGGCATGAGCAAGGCCATTTCAGAGCTGGAGACCGAGCTTGGTGTCCCTGTATTTGAGCGCACCAACAAGGGCAGCCGCCCCACTGATACCGGTGTGCATATTCTCGCCCTGAGCCGGGAGATCCTTGCCAAGTGTGATGAGCTGAAACGCATCAGCACTGCAGAGATACGCCCGCTGAAGATCGTCACCTACTCCCAGTTCTCCTCCGATCTTCTGATAAGCTCCGCTGCCGATTTGATCTCTGCAAGCAATGTGGAGCTTTCGCAGAAAAGCGTTTCAGAATACCCCTCCCCCGTTGAGGCCATTTCCGATGAACTCAGCCGGGGCGAAAGCGATGCCGCTGTTATAAGCCTTACTCCCCGGACCTGCTCCCTGCTGGACAGAAAGCTGGTCATCAGAGTGCTTGAACGCAGCCGGGTCTGCGCTATGGTCTCTGCAAATTCAGAGTTAGCCTCCCGCAGCTACCTCTCTCCGGAGATGCTGAAAAACGTCTTTTTCATACCCGGAACAGACCGTTATTTTGAGGACGAAATGGACTCCGTGCTGGCACCCTACAAGCTCAATCGCTACCCCCTATCCACAGACAGCCAGTCTGTTATCGGTGAGATAGTCAGCTCCGGGGTGGCTGCAAGGCTCTGCTCCGAGCAGCGTGGGCGCATTGACTCATTCATTCGTCAGGGCAGCACAAAGATGCTCCCGATCCTCAAAAACGGCCGCTATATTGACATGAACTACATCTGCGCCTATTCTGCCGAAAACCCCTTCCGCAGCAGCATAGAGCTTTTTACCGAAAAGCTCACTGACAGATTCAGATAAGCAAAACAGCCGGTGATGCCATTTCACCGGCTGTTATGATATATATCAATATATGACCTTCTCGATCACCCCTCCGCAGAGCACACAGCCGCTGCTGCTGTACAGCACTGCCGACTGTCCGGGTGCTGCCGCCCGTACAGGGCTCTCAAAGGTGATCTTCATTTTGTTATTTGCCAGCATCTGAACCTCTGCGGCTGTTCCCCGATGCTGATACCTTACCCTGACCTTCCCCCTTGCCCTTTCTCCCTCAGCGAGTGGGAAGAGCCCCATAAACACCGGCTCTCCGCAGATGATGCAGCTTGAATAGAGCGAAGCTTCATCTGCGACAGTGACAGTATTCTCAGCACTGCTGATCTCCCGCACATAGACCGGGTGCCCCAGCGCCAGCCCAAGGCCCTTTCTCTGCCCGACAGTATAGCAGTGGATCCCGCTGTGAGCTCCCACCCTGCGGCCTTCAATGTCAAGGAAATCTCCCTCTCCGGGCAGCTCCTCCGCATTCTCCTCGATAAAGTCAGTATATCTCCCATCCGGCACAAAGCAAAGCTCCTGGGATTCCGGCTTGTCAAAGACCGGGAGTCCCGCCGATGCTGCCAGTTCCCGGACCTGCGCCTTGGTGAGCCCGCCCAGAGGAAAAACAGTCCTTGCAAGCTGCTGCTGTGTCAGCCTGTAAAGCATATACGACTGGTCCTTGGCGGCGTTGTCAGCAGTTTTTACCGCAAGGCGTCCGTTTTCAAGCCGGAGAATATTAGCATAATGCCCTGTTGCCACGTACTCCGCACCGAACTGATCTGCGGCCTCCAGCAGCTTTTCCCATTTGATGTACCTGTTGCAGGAAATGCAGGGCGAAGGCGTCCTCCCCCTGAGATATTCACTTACAAAGGGCTCAGTGACTTCCCGCCGGAAATCTCCCATGCAGTTTATTGCATAGTAAGGTATCCCCAGCCTGTCAGCGGTGTCACGGGCGTCGTCTATCTCGCAGCAGCGGCTGTTCCGGCCGTCTGCTCCCACCCAGGTCTTGAGCGTAACACCTATCACATCATATCCCGCCAGCATTAAGAGATATGCACAAACAGCACTGTCTACTCCTCCCGAAAGCCCCGCCACCACACGCTTCATGAGCTCTGACCTCCTGTGAAATCATTATGACATTTTCATCTGATGCTTATTATACATCATATTCCCTATCAAGTCAATAGGCTATATATGTATTGTATTGCACTGAAAACAAGGGGATACGTACAAGCCGGCATATCCTTGGCCGCCCGACGATGCGGCTGCTTCACTCTTGCGAAAAAGATCCAGACCCGGAATTATTATTTGTTCCGGTTCTGGATCGATCTTGGATCAATTATTCGGTTGTCTGTTGGGTTTCGGTCCAGACAAGGTATTCTATATACCTGATATCCAAATTGCGCTGTGTATTGATCATCGCCTGACCTGCGGCAGCAATGCCCGCATCGGTCAGAACACTGTCTGCTCCGTCCAGATCTGCCTCAGAGAGCGGTTTAACAGCTTCATCGGCTTTTAACGGCATAATGAAGCCGCATAAGCCGGTATCAAACATTAATACATATGACATTAGCTGGTGTGAATCGTTTCTGTCACGAAAAGAATGGTCTTTGTATTTTACATCAAAAACACCTAAGCATTTTCCTTTGTCCCCTTCATTTGTCCTTTCGTATAAGACTATATCCGGTATGTAGTTCTCAATGAGGTGCCCGCAGTTTTTCTGAGTTTTAAGGTACATATACTTTTTATTGTATTCCTCAAGATAAAACTCTTGTTTTCTCAGCCGGGTCCGAACATAGTATTCAAACAGAGATTCCATGTTGATCGCATACGGAATGATCTTATATTCATGCTTCTCACCATATGAGGCTGACAGTCTGCCTTTATCGCAAATCAGCTTTGCAAGCTGTATCGGCTTTTGATAATATGAGTATAGACCGTTGATCTTTAAATTTGTAAATTTATTTTTGCTAAGATCGATCTGTTTTACATTGCTGAGCATTTTCATACAATATCTGATGCTTTTTCGGATACTCGGAAGCTTTCTGCGAGAGTCTGCCGCAGATCTGTCAATTATCCTTGCAGCTTTGAACAATGCCGCTTTAAGGATCCTGTTCTCCGGAGTATCTATCGAAAAGGTCTGATACCGGCAAAACACTCTGTCCTCACGGCCCACAGAAATATTATGCTTTATTTGCTTGGAGAACAGTATCTTTCCTTTGATCCTCCCGTTTAAGTTTTCTTCGTCAAATGTCATACGGGATCTCAAAACCTTTTTGCACACCCATTCACAAGACTTTATATACGAAACAGCCAGAAGCAATTCTCCGCCAAAGTCAGAACCGGAAGAAGGGATCAAACTTTCTCTGTCAAAGACAGTATACAAAGGCGCTTTGTCTTTTCTGTCAAGCTCATATTTTTCATATTCCTCATCTTCCAGAACATTGTTGAGCATAATGTATGGGTCCACACTGAATCTGGGGCTGATATACAGAACAATGTCCTTCTGATCATGGTATCTGAAGCTTTTTGCTCCGATAAAGCCTGCGGTGGATAGCTTATCATTATAAATATGGAGCCCCATATTGTTCACATCATCAGAGCGGGAGGCATATTCTTTAAGCTGATTTAATACGTCATTTTTAACATCATCAGAGTCTGCCTGTATGTTTTTCTTTTGGATATCGCTCCAATCACTTGCCGTTACTATTATATGCTCTGCCATTTATAACCTCCGTAACAGACTAAACCGGCGCATTTTTCTGATTATTCTGATTACTGTATTCGTTCAGAAGTTCTTTCCACAGATCATCATCAGTCACAGCATCTTTCTTTCCGAATTTTGACAAATACTCGATGATAATATTATCCTTCCCGGCTGCCAGTATACCGTCCTTATAGTACTCTCTCAGTATAGGTAATACCTGATAAATAAATTTAAGCTTGGTTTCATTTTCATCATTTGCAAGGAACATCGTATGACCGACCTGAACGTCATCTTTGTTATAATCCTCATTCAGATGATCGTCGAAAAGCTGTGCCGTTTTGTCAAATAAGAACAGAGCAAGTTCCTTATCCTTATTATCGGAATTATTAATAACCTCTCTGTCAGGAAGCATAGGGAAGAATATAAAACGCCTTCTTACTGCATAATCAATATTGCCGATAGATCTGTCAGCAGTGTTCATCGTTCCGATCAAGTAGAGATTGTCAGGGAGCTCGATCTCATTGACGCCGTCCACTGAATACGGGGTAGCGATCTTCTCATTTCTGTATTCCAGTGCATAGATAAGCTCTCCGAAAACCGACGAAACGTTTGCACGGTTTATTTCATCGATTATTAAATACACAGGCTTGTTGTTGAATTCTTTAGCCTTCAGTGCAAATTTTGCGGTCTTTCCGAGTATCTTATCAACAGTCTCATATTTTATCCCCATACTCGGCGCTTCGATCTTAATGGTCTGCTTTCCGGCAACTGTCGGTTCTATTTCTCCTGTCAGCTTATCGAGTGAGGCTTCCACAGGCTGCACCGTTATGCCTCTTACAAAATCCTCATACCCGTAGGAGGGGTGAAACTGAACGATATCCCAATAAAACTTTTTATCAAAGGTGATCGTTCCGTCTTTTAATTTACTGTATAATTCATCGGTGAGCTGGCATTCCTTCAATTTGTTTTCGATTACCGTCTCATCTGTTCCTTTCGGCAGACCAAGCTGCTCTTTAAGGAACTGCCTTGCTCCATAGGTTTTCGATGTGCCCGGAGGCCCCTGAAGGATCATTTGGTGAATTTTCATTGATTCCATGATATCCTTGTAATTATTATCTGCCATTTTATAAACTCCTTCCAAAGTTGCTGTAACAGGTTTGCCGTTGATGATCTTGGTCACAGTATCATTAACTTTATGATTTAAAACAGTTATTTTGGTTTCATCGAGTAACACCTTAGCAACTGTATAAAAATCTTTTTCATCTATATCTTTTTCATCTATAATATTATTCAGTTCTTCAACATCATCGTCTATGATCTTTAAAATATTCTGCAAATTTTCATTTGCTGTATTGTACGATAGCAATTGTTTGATTCCGTGCTGATAAAGATCGTAGTAATTTATTATAAACGTCCCTAATAATTCATTTATAGTAATATATCCTGTACTATTCGCCTGACTGATTCTGGATACACTCCTTTTTATACTAAAAGAACCACCTGTTCTTACATTAACTATACAATGATCTTTTCCTAAAAATCTATACACGGGATCACCGGGATATAACGAAACCGTTCCGCCTTGAGTTGAAGAGGGATAGTTATTCCTATATTCTTTTTCAATTAATAACGCACCATCCCGTATTGATTTCCCGCATCTGAATTTAAAACAGTTTGTGTTTAAATACAATTTGTTGATAAGTATGTAGTTGTCTATAAGTGAACTCTTCCATGTAAGTTCAAAAATGCCTCTATATACTTTTTGCTGCAAGCCCCTATCTTTTCCTTGAGCAATAAGTATACTTACCTGAGCAATAAGTTTACATAAAAATTTTTCTACATCGTCAAAACTTTCATTGATAACATTATTACTGCTATCCACCTTTTCTATTGTGCAGGAAAATGAGTGCGAATTATTGTATCTAGTTTCAGCCGTAACAGTCAAAGAATTCAGCTCTTCAAAGCTCATGTCAAGAATGCTTTCCTTAGCATACTCCTCTATCAGCGGAATGACCTTATACCGCATGGCCTGATATACCAGAGCTTCGCTCTTCCCGATAAACCAGCCGTGGCCCAAAAGATAATATTTCTCCTGTTCACGAAGATCATATGCAAGATACTGATCTATAACACTGTTAAAAAAATCATATTCCTCCAGAGCTTTTTTATCGCATTCCCCGTCATCAACAAGCTTCTCCAGAACTCCCCTGTCACTGAAATATTCCTTATGGTCAAATCTGCGGAGAAACGCAAGGTCCAATTTATTTATTGACGGTACCATTGCAGCGGCAATAACAGTAAGATTTTCAGGAACGGTCATCTTTTCACCGTTCTGCATACTGACTGCTGCGCCCCTGTTCTCTATCGCATAAATTATTTCTCCAAGAACAGCTGCTATATCCGTTCTGTCAATATCATCAAGAATGATCGCATATTCGTTTTGGCAATCGTTCAATGCACGTTTGCAAATATCCGCAAACTGTTTATCGACCAGCCGCAGGGCCATTTTATTGTTTTTTGTAAACAGTTCGGCGCCGTTGATAAGGTCAGAATACCCGTATCCTTCATACATCGGTACATAAACGATCCGCCCATTTTTCGCCGCTTCAGAGAAATCACTTAACCCTGTTGCTTTAAGTGCCTCCTCCTTGGCATGAAAGGTTTTGCCAGAGGCAATAGTTCCTTTTATAAGTATGTTTTTCAATCAGATCTCCTTCTTTTTTATTCCGATATAATATACAGAGCATGAATCAATATTTAATGTGAATTTAGATCTGTTCATTACAGTTGCATAGTATCTTCTGAAATCCTCTGTCGAATATAATGAAAGATCTATCTGCTCCCTCTTTGCTTTTTTGGGGATCAGATAAGCTACCGAGCCGTTTACTAGGCAATTATCCGGCAATACCGCAGCTCTTGTATTGTAGGTAAAATTAGGCATTATCACAGCCTTTGTATTCATAAAGCTTTTTGTCCTGAAGGGCTGAGGGTCATCAATAAATCTGTCATAGCCGGGAATGCTCTTTATCTCTCCGCTGTCAAGAATATTCTTTGACCGTATTACCCATATGCTGCCTTCACTTTTCAGATGCCTGTTTGTGATCTGGCGGTCTCTGACAGCATCAAACACATCAAGCTCCAGAGCATTGATATACTCATCAAACCATTGGTCTCTGTAAAGCAGCCATAAGCGGTCATGAAACAGATAGCCCTGCTTCTGACAGATCTCTATATTATCGGCTTTGCTCTCTATAATGCAGTCTTTATCATACTCTGAGTCAAAAGTCAGCGATAATATTTCAACAAAAACATCTTTAAAATATTTAACTCCGTAATCGACTATCTTAACAATGGGAATATCCTCATACTCTTTTCGTACTTGCTGATACTCAGCTGCCATGATAAACGATTTTGGTATCACCAGGATCAGTTTTTTTCCTATTGTTCTTAATTTATGAGCAAAAAGCGCAAAAGTGTTATTTGTAACGATATCCTTATCTGTATCATACTTTGCCTTTTCTTTTTTGTTAAGCTTTATATAGGGCGGATTTGACGCTGCTATATCATATGAGTGTTCCGGCTGCCAGCTCAGAAAATCAGCACAGATGTAATTTATCGTCACTCTTTTGTCAAGCCCTAACAATGATATATTATTCTTCAGCTTTGAAAGGCTCACCGGGTCAATATCGACTGCATCTATTATTATCTCATCAGCATTACAGCAAAATGAGACCAGCTGGGGGATAAAAGCTCCCAGCCCCACTGCGGGCTCCAATATCCTGACAGTGCCCTTGCGGGGAGCGTCTAAAACATTGACAGCATCGAACACCACACCCTGGGGCGTATAAAACGAACCCGTCGATTTTTTATCAGTCACAAGAGACTCGTCTATATACGAACGAATATAAAAGTTGTTCTTCTGCTTCTGAGTCAATTTATCAACTGAAAAGCTGCCCATATCATATGACCCGATAAACTCGTCATAATCAAACATTATATTTATATTCTCAGCGATCGACTCCATAATACGGGTAGGCACAGCCTCACCTATACACCGCCGAATGTTCAATTCGTTGTTTTTGAGAAAGAGGGCAGGGTCTTTAGTTTCAGTATCATTGCTCCATACAAAATTATCGGGGATAGTCATGAGCCGCATCAGTTCTCTTATGCTCAGCACTCTGTTGTCTGACGGATGGATCGTGTCCTGGCTGCAGATAATATCATTGCGGGTATGTATACACGCTCCTGGCTTATCCCAGAAAAGCCTTCTGTATTTATTATTAATGTGAGTAGATCTGAGTTCCTGCTTTTTACCGTTTCTCAGAAGATACGGCCTTGTTTCTTCGGGATTATCAAGAGCGCTCTCTCCCTCTTTCAGGTCCTTGATCCACGGCAGCATATATTCGGGAAATTTTCTCGCAAAATGCAGAACATCTTCCGGGTCCGACTGACCGTAGTCAAGGTGAGGAAGGCTCCCGATCGCCTCTCTCACAGATATTTCCGCAGTTCTTTTCGGGAACAGATTCAAAGGGGTAATGTTTTTCAGATCCTTACGGGTGCCGATCACCAGAGTTCTCGGTCTGCTTGAAGGCACTCCATGGTCCTTGAAATTTATTATCCGCCAGGAAATACGGTAATCCTCAGAGAGAGCCGCTTTGATCGCATCACCGATCGGCTTGTCATTGCCGTCCACATCTGTGCAGACAGTCTTTGTAAACGCCCTGACATTTTCAAAAACAAACACCCTCGGCTTTATGCTGCTTATCATTTTGATAGCTTCGACCACAAGTGAATTACGGTTTTTCTCGTCCTTTTTCTTATAATTGACTGTTGACATACCCTGGCACGGCGGGGTAGCAACTATTACATCAACAGAGCTGATGTTATGGATAGTCTGCCATTTATTAATTTCCGCATAGATAAGGTCTTTGGTTTCCTGTAAAGAAATATCGCCGTTGATATATCCGGTATCGTATCTGCATTTCTTATTATACACCTGGACCTTTAGCCTGTCCTGTATTATTTCATTTGTTGCGATGCACTCAAAGCCCTGCTCGGCAAAGCCGAAGCACCCTATCCCAGCACCGCTGAACAAACTGATATATGTCCGCATACTGCTCAACCTCTTACCTGATTTCAACTATATCATGTAGATCCTTTATCAGCATATAATAAATATTATACCATAAAATAGCGCATTTGTCTACTCAATTATATGAATTTCTTAGTAACAAGATCAAAGAAAAAATGTTTTTTCAGAAGCTGCCGGATCATGAATATAAACAGCTTCTTGATCTCAGATGAGATGAAAGCGTGGGGGCTTCCGGTTTATCTGTATCATCAACTCGGCGGAGCAGGAAAATCCACTGTGCTGAATATGCTGGGGGGAATGGATAAGCCCACTGAGGGGCAGGTGTTTGTCGGGGGGCAGGCGGCGGCTGATCTCGGTGCAGAACCTCTGGCTCTCGGTGATAGGCGTGCTCCTTGGCATACCCCTCGGGCAGGGGCCGCTGCAGGCTATGATGGATTCAAACGGCGATCAGGTGGACTGGCCCTGCTATATCAGCCCGGTGACTTATGTTATCGCTGCGGCATTTGTAATGGGTGTTTCGGTGATCGTGGGCTTTATGTTCCAAAGGCGGATAAAGAGGATAGATATGGTTGAGGTACTGAAAGGAATGGAATAAGCGGTGCAGTTGACAAACACCTGAAAAAGAGGTATAATAAAGAAAACCAACGTGAGGTGTATTATTATGACAAAGATGTATCAGGTGTCTACTTTGCAGGCGCTGGCGCTGGGATATTCAAAATCTGTTATAACAGTTGAGGAGCTTTTGCAGCACGGTGATACCGGGCTGGGCACCTTTGAGGACGTAAACGGTGAGATGATAGTGCTGGACGGCCATTGCTACAGAGCTGACGAAAACGGTGATGTGGTGGAAGCAGAGCCCTCGACGGGCGTGCCCTTTTCTTCGGTGGCTAAGTTTGTGGGGGGCAGAAAATTCGAGCTGGGTGAGATCGGCAGCATTGAGGACCTGAAAGACCGGCTGACCTTGAAGATCGAAGAAAACTTTGGCCTGAACAGTATGCATATGATCAGGATAGACGGCAGCTTCCGGAAGGTGAGCGCACGCTCCGAATCCGGCTACAAGGCCCACCATGTTACCTTGAAGGCGGCCCTCAGCAAGACCCAGCGGGATTTCTTCTTTGAGAACATCAAGGGCACACTGGTGTGCGTTTATTACCCTGATTACATGGACGGCATCAACGCCGCAGGCTGGCACCTGCATTTTATCTCAGAGGATAAGCTCTTCGGCGGCCATGTTTTTGACATAGACATGACAGCGGGCGTGGTTGAGGAATGCAAGATAACCGCCATTGAGATACAGCTGCCCAGAGAGCCGGGCTTTGACACCTACGCTTTGAAGAACGCTTCGCAGTCGGAGATAAAATCTGTGGAGCAGGGCAAGAAATAAAACCTGTAAATAAGAAGACCGCTCTGTGGCTGAATGCCCGCAGAGCGGTTTTTGATTTGTTGGAGCCGGAAGAAGCCTGTGCCGGAGATGTCAACATACGGGGCAGTTACTTCAATTTTGGTAAATTTCCCAGAGGCAGTCGTAAATGTTCCGCCATTCGTGAAATCTTTTCTTCTGAAATCTGCATGTCCGGGAGCAAAAGTAATACCGTCTTTGGTGAAAGATTTATCCGACAGTTTTTCGGGAACTATATCACTCGCATTCCATGTTACGGTTCTGGTGGTTATGGCATCTTCCACCGCAATAGTAAAGGTCAGCTGCTCGGTGTGGTCGCCGGCAAGGGTGGGTGTGCTGTTGCTGTCCTTGATGAATTTTACATCAACAGTCTGCGGCTCAGTCTTGTTTTCAAAACTTGCGACCTCTCCTCCGAGAGTCA
>CADBTF010000222.1 GCA_902797485.1 uncultured Ruminococcus sp.
GAGGTGCTTGTAAACTTTTCTTTACCCTATTGACATAATATGTATTATAGTGTATAATTATAGTATAATTTAATACCTTATCAAGAGCGGCTGAGGAAACAGGTCCTATGAAGCCCGGCAACCTGATATAAAAGTCAAGGTGCCAAATCCTGCGGTATTATTCCGAAAGATGAGGATTTTAATTCGGCGTTTCGGATAAGAAGCGCCTTTTTCTATTCTCGTAGTTATTGTTTTGGCAGCATAGCTGCATAGAAGGAGGACATTTCCATGTCAAGATTTTTATTCACCTCAGAATCCGTTACCGAGGGGCACCCGGACAAAATCTGCGACCAGATCTCTGATGCAGTTCTTGATGCTCTGTTAGCTCAGGACCCAATGTCCCGTGTTGCCTGCGAAACTGTCACCACGACCGGCTTTGTTATGTGCATGGGTGAGATCACAACCAAGGCAAATGTTGATATCCCGCAGATCGTCAGGGATACAGTGGTAGAGATCGGCTATGACAGAGCAAAATACGGCTTTGACGGTCATACCTGCGCAGTGATGACCTCTATAGACAAGCAGTCTCCGGATATTGCTATGGGTGTTGACAATGCTCTTGAGGGCAGAGAAGAAAACGCCTTTGACACCGGCGCAGGAGATCAGGGCATCATGTTCGGCTTCGCCTGCGACGAGACGCCGGAGCTCATGCCTATGCCTATTTCTCTTGCTCATAAGCTGGCAAAGAAGCTTACAGAGGTCAGAAAGAACAAGACGCTCCCCTATCTTCGCCCGGACGGAAAGACACAGGTGACTGTTGAGTACATCGACGGCAAGCCTGCAAGGATAGACACAGTTGTAGTTTCCTCACAGCATGATGCAAGTGTCATGCTGAGCCAGATCAGAGAGGACATTATCGAAAAGGTTATCAAAGAGGTTATTCCTGCAAACCTGCTTGATGAGAACACCACCTACTTTGTAAACCCCACCGGCAGATTTGTTGTGGGCGGCCCTCAGGGGGACAGCGGCCTCACCGGAAGAAAGATCATAGTTGACACCTACGGCGGATATGCACGTCACGGCGGCGGAGCCTTCTCCGGCAAGGACCCGACTAAGGTTGACCGCTCTGCAAGCTATGCAGCAAGATACATTGCCAAAAATATCGTCGCTGCAGGTCTTGCTTCAAAGTGCGAGGTGGAGCTGGCATATGCTATAGGGGTTGCTCACCCTGTTTCTGTTCTGGTAGACAGCTTCGGCACTGGAAAGGTCAGCAATGAAAAGCTCTCAGAGGCAGTCAGCAAGGTATTTGACCTTCGCCCTGCCGCTATAATCCGTGACCTTGACCTGAGAAAGCCGCAGTACAAGGCACTTGCAGCCTACGGTCACATTGGCCGTGAGGAACTGGGTGTTGCCTGGGAGAAAACAGACAGAGTTGAAGCCCTGCTGGAAGCTGTAAAATAAGACATAGTGACTATATAATACGCCCTGCGGTCATTGTGAGCCGCAGGGCGTAGATTATTTAAAAACAACAAACAATCTCTATTCTGTTACTGCTTGATTATCTCAAATGTGCTGCCGTCAAATACGGTGAAGATCATTACCACTGAGGCTACTATTACAGCCAATGCTACAAGCATTCCTATAACAGATTTTCTGTTGACAGTGAATTTATCGCTCTTTGGCAGCAGGCCGATAGCTTTGAGTGCCTGTGAGAATGGCTTGTAAAGGATAAAAGCAATTGAAGCATTAAGTGCGCCCTTTATCAGATTAAAGGGAAGCAAAAGCTTCGGGATCATACCGGCTACGGTTTTAGCATCAGTGTGAGTATATATCGGTGTGATTATCAGATTCATAACAAGCATAACCGCTGTCATGCTGAACACTGCTGCCACCAGCCCGATCACTGCGCTCTTGTAGCTTTTATTGAATTTGTAGATCAAGGAGGCTGCAACTGCAAAGGCGCAGCTCCCTGCGAAATTCATAAGTGCCCCCCAGAAGCCGGTATCAGAAAGGGTAACAAGCTCTAAAAGAGTTTCTGTCAGAGCGACCACAGCAGCGGCGACAGGCCCGTAAACAAAGCCGGACATGGTGATGAAAACATCTTTAAATTCCAGCGTAAGGAAAGATACCTTAAACCTGAAAATAAACAGGCAGATATATCCCAGTGCGATAAACATAGCCAGCATAGACATTTTCTTTATATCCATGCCTGAGCTTTTTCTCTCTAATGTGTTTGTATTCATAAATGATTCCTCCAAAAACTATTATTTGGAGAAACAGCGGGAAAATGAAAAGCCCCCGAAATTCATCGAGGGCGATGATCCAAAAAGAACCGTCGTTTCTTCCATCCGGACTTTAACCGTCGGTTTCGGAATCTCACCGAATCAGCGCTCATTGAGCGGTCGAGGACTATACCTCCGGTGTGGACTTTCACCACCCCTGAAACTATGTTGTTTGTTGTTTTTAGTTTACTGTTATTCGTCTGTATCCTCGTCGTCCTCTAATTCGCTGTAATCGAACTCCAATTTTTCGCCGCAGTTGGGGCAGTCGATAGAGCCTTCTTCTACGAGGCTTTCATCAAGGTAGATAGTATCTCCGCAGGAGGGGCAGACGCACTCATACTGGACACCGTCGAAGTCGCTCTCGTCGCCTTCATCGTCGTCCTCATCTGAATCGTCATCATCATCTTCATAGAGAATATTCTCTACCTCGCCAAGGTCTTCATCAATGGCATCGATCAGCTCAACAGCCTCATCCACCTCAACAGCAAGGTCCTCAACGGTATCAGCCATTTCCTTGAGGATCTCGGCCATTGCCTTCAAGACCTTTCCTTCCTTAGTAGACTCATCAATATCAAGGCCCTCCATCAGGCCCTGAAGATAAGCCACCTTATTGGACAGCTCCATTATGCAAAACCTCTATTCTTATAATATGAGTTACCGATCAGGCACGCTCCATATACTCGCAGGTGCGGGTGTCGATCCTGATCTTGTCGCCGATGTTGATAAACAGAGGGACCTTGATCTCAGCTCCGGTCTCAACAGTAGCAGGCTTAGTAGCATTAGTAGCAGTGTTTCCGGCAAGACCGGGCTCAGTCTCTGTAACCTCAAGGTCAACAAAGAAAGGAGGTTCAACACCGAATACCTTGCCCTTGTAGGAAAGGATCTTGCAGACCATGTTCTCCTTAACGAACTTGAAATTCTCAGAAAGCTCAGAAGCATTTACAGGCACCAGCTCATAGCTCTCAGGGTCCATGAAATAATACAGGTCGCCGTCATTGTAGGAATACTCCATATCCTTTCTCTCAACAAAAGCAGTCGGGAACTTAGCGGTAGGATTGTAGGTCTTTTCAACTACGGAACCTGAAATAACATTCTTTACCTTAGCTCTTACGAATGCAGCGCCCTTACCAGGCTTAACGTGCTGGAACTCAACGATCTGCATTACGTTGCCGTCCTCCTCAAAAGTAACACCGTTTCTAAAATCGCCGGCAGTGATCATAAATTTAACCTCCATTACTTTATTTGACAATTAGCCAATCAGATACGCACATAAAAGTACACAATTATCCTTATACTTATTTTACCTTATTTCATCTGATTTTGCAAGTGTTTTTATAGTATTTTTGCTATCATTAATAATTATTTTACACTTAGAGTATGATAAGCTCCTTTGGAGCCTTAGTCATATTGAAGCAGCCGTCCTCTTTGACCACTACAAAATCCTCTATCCTGACACCGAACCTGTCCGGCAGGTATATACCCGGCTCAACAGTCACGATCATATCAGCCAGCAGCACGTCTTTGCTTGAGGGAGAGGCAAAGGGTGTTTCGTGAATATCCATACCTACGCCATGCCCAAGAGAGTGGCCGAAATTCCCGCCGTAGCCGGCATCGTTGATGATCTTTCTGGAAACTGCGTCCAGCTCAGAGCCGGCTATTCCCTCCCTGACTGCTGCTATTCCTGCAAGCTGCGCCTGAAGAACTATATCATAGACTTTTTTCATTTCATCATCAGGCTCACCGACGCATACTGTTCTTGTCATATCACTGTGATAGCCTTCCACAATTGCGCCGAAATCCATGAGCACAAAGCTTCCCTGCTCTACAGCGGTATCGCCCGGAACTCCGTGAGGCATTGAGGTGTTCTTTCCGGTGAGGGCAATGGTATCAAAGCTGAGCGCCTCTGCACCGTGAGAGAGCATATAAAAATCAAGCTCCAGCTGTATTTCCTTTTCGGTCCTGCCGGGCCTGATAAATTCAAGCATATGCTCAAAGCCAGCCTCTGCAATGCGCTGGGCTGCGATCATCTTCTCGATCTCCTCACCGCGCTTAACAGCTCTGATCGAGCGGATAGTCTCTGCCAGCTCGTTTGAATCGTCCAGCTGGCAATCCAATCTTTCAGAAAGTATATTCAGCCTCTCAACAGTTGTATTGGCGGAATTTACAGACGCCTTGACAGCCTCATGCTTTTTGATGAGCTCGTTTATCTGCTGATAGAGCTTTGTCTGTAAAAGCACCTGGCAGCTGGTGACGGTTTTCTGAGCCTTTTCAATGTAACGGGAATCAATAATAAGATAAGCTGCGTCGCTGAATACTACAAGGGTACCGTCGCTCGATCTCATGCCGGTGAAATACCTTCTGTCGGTATCGTCGGTGATTATGGCGCAGTCGGTAAAGGTACCGATCTCGCTCATCAGCATATAGATCGGTGAAAACTCATTCATCACTCTCACCCCTCAGAATGTCTTTCATAGCCTCCACTGCAAGGAAATAGCTTCTCTTGCCGAAGCCTGCTATCTGCCCCACGCACACCGGCGCAATAACAGATCTGTGCCTGAATTCATCTCTGGCGTGAATGTTGCTGAGATGCACTTCGATGACCGGTATCTTTATGGCAGCTATGGCATCACGGATAGCATAGCTGTAATGGGTGTAAGCTCCGGCATTTAAAATAACACCGCCAAAATTCTTCCTTGCCAGATGCAGCTCATCAATGATCTCGCCCTCGTGGTTAGACTGGAAGACCTCGCAGTGCATACCCTTTTCAACAGCCAGTGAGATGATCTCGTCGTTGATGCTGTCAAAGGTATCGGTGCCGTAAACGCCCGGTTCACGCTCACCCAGCAGGTTCAGGTTCGGCCCGTGGATAACAAGTATTTTATTCATTAGTATTCCTCCTATTTGCAGGATAGATAATAGTTCTTCATAGTGAGTGCGTCCTCAGTCTGGGTGCCGGCGCTCTCACAAATAAATATCGGAGACAGATCCTTCTGAGCCACAAGCTCCATAAGCGGCTCATAGTCGGGGCCGAAGCCCTCATCAGCCTCAAAGGTCAGATGCTTCTTTTCCCCGCCGGGAACGGTATACATGATCTTGGAAAAATGGCTGTGAAAGATCTTTAAACGCTCTGCTCCCAGTGCGTTTTCTATAGCATCAAGTATCTTGGCGTATTCGGCCTTGCCCTTTATCCAGCCAAAGTCTCTGGCATTAAGGTGACCAAAATCCACACACGGCAGAAAGCTGTCATCAAGGCGGCAAAGCTCCAGCACCTCTTCAAGGCTGCCAAGCTGATTCACCTTGCCCATAGTTTCGGGGCAAAATATTATTTTTTCATATCCCAGCTCCACAGCCTGCCTGCGGGCTCTCAGCAGCGTATCCTTGGCAAGCTCAAGAGCATCACCGCGGCTGAGCTTTGAACAGGAGCCGCTATGGATAACGATCCTCTCAGCTCCGAGCCTTGCGGCAGCCTCGCAGGACTGGATTATGTAGCTGATGCTGTTATCTCTTTTTTCGGGCTCAAGGCTTGATAGGGAAATGAAATATGGAGCATGGAGCGAAAGGGTGATCCCGTTTACCTGTGCCTCACGTTTCAGATCAGCTGCCAGCTTATCGCTGACACGCACTCCCCTGCCGCATTGATATTCGTAATGGTCCAGCCCCAGCTCATGCAGATACTCAGGTGCGCTGACGGTGGATTTATATCTGGCGGAGAAGCTGTCGGAATTGCCGGCGGGCCCGAAGCGTGCACTCATTTTTCACCTCCCGGAAGCTTTGGCAGAAAGGGCTTCTCACAGGCACGCTTAAACCTGAAGGGCAGGCTTGTTTCCGGCTCTATGGGGAAAACGAAGATCGAGCGTATGCCTTTGAGATTTGAACCCAGCACATCAGTAAATATCTGGTCTCCCACTGCGGCAACATTCCGGTTTTCAAGCCCCATGCGCCTGATCGCACGGGTGTAGCCAAAGGTCAGGGGCTTTTTGCCCTCTGCCTCAAAATCAAGACCAAGCTGCTCCGCAAATGGCGTGACCCTCGGAGGGTGGTTGTTGGAAACTATCATCAGCTTTATCCCGGCGGCTTTCATTGAAGCCAGCCAATCAAGGCTTGACTGCGGCGGGACAGGATTGTTATGGGTAGTCAGAGTGTTATCAAGGTCAAGGATAAGACCCTTTATTTGTTTACGTCTTAGGAACTCAGGGGTGATCTCTCCTACCTTATCAAACACATAGGTCGGTTTAAAAATCATATTTTCTCCTTAAAAGAAAAGGCGGACATGATCTGCCCGCCCTTTTTCACATATTAATATTTGCGCTTACGAGCAGCTTCAGACTTCTTCTTGCGACGTACCGAAGGCTTTTCGTAGTGCTCTCTTTTACGAACCTCTGCGATAACGCCGTCCTTAGCGCAGGATCTCTTAAATCTTTTAAGAGCGGTATCCAGAGTCTCGTTTTTACCAACACGGATTTCTGCCAAAATCATTCCCTCCCTTTGCCAC
>CADBTF010000223.1 GCA_902797485.1 uncultured Ruminococcus sp.
AAGAATGTGTTATAATTAATGTTGGAATTTATTTTTGGAGGGATCACAAATGAAAACTAAAAAAGTCAGAATTGCAATTGCAGGATATGGCAACCTTGGAAAAGGCGTTGAGCTTGCAGTAAGGCAGAACGAAGACATGGAGCTTGTCGGCGTATTTACAAGGAGAGACCCTGCAAGCGTTAAGCTTATGACCGAGGGAGTCAGGGTCTATAATATCAGCGACGCTAAGAATATGGCCGATCAGGTCGATGTGCTTATCATCTGCGGCGGAAGCGCTACTGACCTGCCTAAGCAGACACCTGAGCTTGCAAAATATTTCAATGTTATAGACAGCTTTGACACTCACGCTCGTATTCCTGAGCATTTTGCAAATGTTGATAAGGCAGCAAAGGAGAACGGGCACATTGCTTTCATTTCTCTTGGCTGGGATCCCGGTCTGTTTTCACTGAACCGTCTTTATGCGGAATCTATCCTGCCTAACGGCAAGAGCTATACCTTCTGGGGCAAGGGCGTCAGCCAGGGCCATTCGGACGCTATCAGGAGAGTTAAGGGAGTTAAGAGAGGCATTCAGTATACCTGCCCTGTTGAGGCAGCTATGGACGCTGTAAGAAGCGGCTCGCAGCCTGAGCTGACCACCCGTGAGAAGCACACAAGAGAGTGCTTTGTAGTTGCTGAGGAGGGTGCTGACAAGGCAGCTATCGAGGCTGAGATCAAGGGCATGAAGAATTACTTTGACCAGTATGACACCACTGTAAACTTTATTACCGAAGAAGAATTTGACCGTGTACACAACAAAATGCCTCACGGCGGATTTGTAATGCGCAGCGGTCTCACCGGCGACGGCGAAAAGACACATCAGATGATCGAGTATTCCCTGAAGCTGGAATCCAATCCTGAATTCACTGCCAGTGTGCTGGTCTGCTATGCAAGAGCTATGAGCAGACTTGCTGCTGAGGGTCAGACAGGCTGCCGCACTGCATTTGACATTGCACCGGCTTATCTCTCTCCCCTTTCCGGCGAGGAACTCAGAGCGCAGATGCTTTAATAAAAAGGTATAATAACAGCCCCGAGGCGTTTTGAAATGCTTCGGGGCTTATTGTTTATGTCAGTTATCCGTCTGCGGTGTTTCTCAGTTTTTGATCTGAGATGCTACCAGACTTTCTCCGCCGTAGATCTGGCGAAGCTTGGGCTTTTCGATCTTTCCGGTGGGATTTCTGGGAACGTCTGCGAATATGATCTTGTGGGGGCGCTTATATCTCGGAAGCTTGAAGCAGAAATCGTTGACCTCCTGCTCTGAGAGTGTCATGCCCTCCTTGACTGATATGATAGCAGCTGCGATCTCACCAAGGCGCTTATGCGGCAGGCCGATAACAGCCACGTCCTTGATAGCAGGGTGAGAACGGAGAAAATCCTCGATCTGAACGGGGTAAAGGTTTTCACCGCCGGAAATGATAACGTCCTTTTTGCGGTCAACCAGGAAAATGAAGCCGTCCTCGTCCTCCTGGGCCATGTCGCCGGTAAAGAGCCAGCCGTCCTTCAAGGTCTCGGCAGTGGCCTTTTCGTCCCGGTAATAGCAGGTCATGACGCCCGGTCCTTTGACACAGAGCTCACCTACGCCGCCCCGGGGAACGGTAACACCGTTTTCATCAACTATCTTGACCTCCCAGCCGAAGCCTGCCTTGCCGATAGCTCCTACCTTATGGATATTCTCCACGCCGAGATGCACACAGCCGGGGCCTATGGATTCGCTGAGGCCGTAGTTGGTGTCATACTGATGATTCGGGAAGATCTTCTTCCAGCGGTTGATAAGTGAGGGCGGAACGGGCTGTGCTCCTATGTGCATCAGTCTCCATTGGTCAAGCTCATAGTGAGAAAGGTCAATATCCCCTCTGTCGATAGCGTCGAGAATATCCTGAGCCCATGGGACCAGCAGCCATACGATAGTGCAGTGCTCGTTTGAGACAGTCTGGATAATGGACTTAGGCTTTACGCCCTTCAGCAGCACTGCCTTGGAGCCTGAATAAAGTGAGCCGAACCAGTGCATTTTAGCTCCGGTATGATAAAGGGGCGGGATACAAAGGAAGGTATCCTTGCGGGTCTGGCCGTGGTGGTTCTGCTCGGTCTTTGCAGAGTGCATAAGGCTCTCATGATTGTGCAGGATAGCCTTCGGAAATCCGGTGGTGCCGGAGGAGAAATAGATAGCAGCGTTATCCTCGTCGGTGAGCATGATATTCGGTGAGGTGGAAGGGAAATTGGCAGCCTGAGAATCGTAATGCTCCGCAAAGGAGGGGCAGCCCTCTCCCACATAAAACAGCAGCCTGTTGCGGCCGATGTCATCAGCGATCTCCTCTATACGGCCTATAAATTCAGGGCCGAACATGAGAATGTCTACCTCGGCTAAGTCGAGGCAATACTTGATCTCGTCGGAGGCATAGCGGAAATTGAGGGGAACTGCCAGTGCGCCGGTTTTCAGGATACCGAAATAGATAGGCAGCCACTCAAGGCAGTTCATCAGCAGAATACCTATCTTATCGTTTTTCTTGACACCACGGGATATGAGCATATTTGCGAGGCGGTTAGCCTTTTCGTCAAATACCTTCCATGAGATCTCCCGGCGGTAGGTGGCGATGGGGTTTGGCTCGATAAGCTCATATTCTCTCCATGTGACCTTGCGGTTTTCGGTAACTTCGGGGTTTACCTCCACGAGGGCGATGTCGTCGCCGTAGAGCTTGGCATTTCTTTCCAGTAGTTCGGTTATTGGCATTTTTATCTTTCCTTTCAGAAAAAATTATAGTCTGTTAATTGTGCATTGAAGCATCAGCACTTTATCGAAAAAAAGCATAAAAACATAAAAGTGTTAAACTCCTATTTTATTGTATCACAAAATCTGACAAAAGTAAAGGGGTTAGAGAAAAAAGAATATACAGTCTGGCAGCCCGCAAAAATGATTGACAAAAAATGTTGCTTGTGATATAATTTGCTAAAGGCAAAACCGCACAGCCGCTGTGTATCAGATATTCGGACGGCGCCGGGCGGTGCTGCCATGAAGCCTTTGTTCCCTTTTGTTCCCGGAGGCGATGCCCTATGAAACTGAAAAAGATCGCTGTAATGCTGCTTATACCCTTGCTGCTGCTTTGCGGCTGCTCTGTCAATTCTGCGGAGAGCCGGGGACAGAGCCCGGACAGTATGCGGGGGAGCGATTACTCCGCTGGGGAGGGTGAGCTTGAGGAGCTGGTGATCTACAGCTTTAAAGCAGGAAAGGCTGATGCTCACCTGATCTATAATTCCTCAATGGCTGTTCTGATAGACTGCGGGGAAAAGGGCTTTGGTAAAGAGATAGTCGCCTATTTGCAGGAGCATAACATAAAAGCTCTTGATATGCTTATAGTCAGCCACTTTGATAAGGACCATGTGGGCGGGGCAGCAAGGGTCATCAAGGATATTGATGTGAAAAGAGTATTCCAGACCAACTATATTAAGGACAACAAGGAATACACAAATTATGTTGAGGCTCTTGCAGAAAAGCAGATCACCCCGGAGACTCCGCAGAACAGAAAGTCGATAGCTATTGGCGGGGCAGAGATCTCTATATGCCCGCCCTTAAAGGATTTCTATCAGGATTCTCCCAGCAATAATGCTTCTCTGGCAGCGGTGATACGCTACGGCAGCTGCTCGCTGATGTTTACCGGAGATGCTGAGGAGGCTCGCTTAGGGGAGCTTATCAACACAGAGGGGCAGCATTATGATTATTTGAAGGTGCCGTATCACGGGCATTTTCAGCAGAAGCTTGCGCCGTTTTTGCAGCTGTGCTCACCGAACGTTGCAGTCATAACCTGCTCTGACCAGGAGCCGGAGGACCAGCAGGTGATGAAGCTGCTTTCAGAGGACGGGGTGGCTGCCTATCTGACCCGCAGGGCACCGGTCATTGCCCGGTGCGACGGAAAAGCTGTGACGGCTTCCTATGATGAATAGGCTTTGCATTTATAATAGTATTTTGAGTTTGGACAAACAAGGAGTTGAGCTTTTAAATGGATGATGTCAGTCGAACGTGGCTTGGTATCATAATTTGTGCGGCACTTATCATTATTGCCGGCTTTGTGACGGCTTGCGAAAATGCGCTTGTGGAGTTAAAGGACAGTGAGGCTGAGAAGCTTTCACAGAAGGGGCTCAGGGGCAAGGTGCTCGGTAGACTGCTTAAAAATCCCACCCGCCTTGTGACATCGGGGCTTATTATGAGAACTCTTCTGGCTATGGCTGTGTCTGCGGCGGCAGAGGTCACCTTTGCCCACAAACTGGCGGAGGCCTTCGGCGGAAAGCTCTGGAGCCTGCTGCTGGCTGCCTTTTTGGTGCTCTGCGGGGCGGCCCTCATTTGCTGCTCTTTAGGGATAGTTTTACCAAAGCGGCTTTGCGCTGCCGGGAAGATCGGCCAAAGATTTGCATATAACAGTGCGCTGATGTACAGCCTTATTTTAAAGGTGATACTCCCACTGGAGGCGCTGGTATCGGCAGTATCGGGAGTGCTGCTGAAGCTTATGGGAGTTAAGCGCTCTGATCTTGAGGACAAGGTCACCGAGGAAGAGATACTTATGATGGTGGACGCTGTCAACGAGACCGGCGGCATTGAGGAAGCTCAGGCGGAAATGATAAGCAACATCTTTGAGTTTGACGATTTAGAGGTTCACGAGATAATGACCCACCGGACGGAGGTGTCGGCAGTTTCTCAGGATTCAACAATAAAAGAGGCTGCGGAGCTGGTCATTAAAGACGGCTTTTCGAGGATACCTGTTTTTGAAGGCAGCATTGACAGGATCACCGGAGTGGTGTTTGCAAAGGACCTGCTTCGCTCTGCTATCAGCGGTGAAAGCAGCGAGGGGTCTATCAAGGAGCTGATAAGAGAGATCAGGTACATTCCGGAGAGCTGCCGCTGTGACGATCTGTTACAGGAATTCATAGCTCAGAAAACTCAGATAGCAGTAGTGGTCGATGAATACGGCGGCACTGCGGGGATAGTTACTATGGAGGACCTGCTGGAGGAAATAGTAGGCTCTATCCAGGACGAGTACGACAATGAGGAGCCGGAGATACAGGAGATCACACCTAACACCTTTGATATTTCCGGACGGGCGCCCTTGGACGAGGCTATGGAGGCTCTGGGCTGCGAAAAGCCGGAGGGCTGCATACACGACACAGTCGGGGGTTTCTTCATTGAGCAGCTGGGGCATATCCCGGCGGAGGAGGAGCAGGCGGCTATCAGGTGGCAGAATGTCAGCTTTACGGTTATCCGGGCCGGCGGAAAGTCAGTAGAAAAGCTAAGGGCTGTTATTGATAGAAAGGATAAGGAAACAGATATATGAAAACTTTCAGGCTTGCGGCAGCAGCTGCGGCCAGCGTATTATTTCTTACAGGGTGCAGCCTTTGGGGGGCCGGCTCGGAAAGCGAAGCGGCAGGCAGCAGCTACAGCTCAGTGTGGGACCGTTCATCTGAGCAGCCGCAGGCACCTAAGCTTGAAAAAAAGGATTTCAAACTTTCGACAGCAACAGAATATTTCTATGACAGGCTCAGCAGCCAGCGGATGAAAACCGCTGTGCTCACTTTGATAAAGGGGCTCAGGGCCCATGATGAGGCCATTTCTCTTGAGGGACTGGAGCTGAAGGAGGACGAGCTGAGAGAAATCTTTGATCTGGTAATAAGCTGCGAGCCGGAGCTGGGCTGGCTTGATTACCACTACCACTATGAGGTGGAGACCTATAAGAGCGGCAAGATAGCTAACGCTTATTTCAGGTACACCCTTTCTCTTGAGGAGGAGAGGGCGGCTGTTGAGGAGATGGATTCCATAATAGAAAAGATCGTCAGTGCCACAGAGGGCATGAGCGATTTTGACAGAATGTTATATTTTCACGATCATATAATTTCAAACTGCGAGTATGATGAGAGCGGGAAAAACGCATGGTCTGCCTATGGCTGCTTAGTAGAGGGCAGAGCCGTCTGCGAGGGATATTCCAAGGCGCTTATCGCACTGTGCTCTGCGGCGGGTGTGGCCTGTCTGCCGGTGAACGGCACCAGCGACAAGGATGGTCAGGAGCTTCATATGTGGAACAAGGTCCAGATGGATAATGAGTGGTATAACATTGACCTTTCCTGGGACGACCCGGTAAATGCTGATGACAATGAGAGCTCTGAACTGGGCAGCTATATAAATCATGTGTATTTCGGCTGCAATGATGAAAGAATGTCGCTTGACCACATCGAGGAAGAGATAAGCATAATCAGCTATCCAAAGGCGAATGCTGCCGAGGATAATTATTTTATAAAGAGCGGGCTTTACATTGACGATGAAGAAAGGGCGGGAGAACTGTTATATTCCATAGCTGCCGACCGTCTTGAGCGGGGAGAGAGCGCTTTTCAGATACTCTTTTCAAGCGACGAGGTATACAGCTCATTCTATGAAAACCAGATCAAGAGCGAGCAGATATTCACTGCTTTATCTCAGCTGGCAAATGAGGGCTTCAACGTGGACGGAACCAGCTTTTTATATCTGATGAATGATGAGCAGGATATAATAACATTTATTTTAAAGCAGAATTGAGAGACAACAAAAGCCGGACAGGAAAGTCCGGCTTTTATTATTACAGTTATTTCCAAGCTTAAAAGAGCTTATTCCTCCGGGTCAGGGTTGGTGGTAACAGAGATGTTGGGCTTTTCGGCGGCCTCTGCTGCCTTAGCCTGCTGCTGCCTGCGGAGCTCTTGGAGGGTAGCCTTGATGTTTGCCAGCATAGCCTTATTGAAGGGGAGCTTCTCGGAATCTGGGTTCAGGATAAAGCCTTCTACCTTGGGTGTCTGCTCTGTGAGAGTAGCAAGATCCCCGAATCTCATAACAAAGCCCTGGAAGGGTTGGTCAGTCTTGAAATTTTTAAGGTGCTCCTTATCGGTATAGGCGGGAAAGTAGGTGCGCTTTTCACTGTTGGAGACCAGCAGGAACCTTGCAGTCTGCTTATCCTCAAATTTCATTCTTTGGTCCTTGCCCTGAACAAGCTCGGTCTTTTTGTTCATGACTGCGGGAACATAGAAGGAGGCTCTCAGAGCAAGGTTGATGACCTTATTCTGTGTCTCCGGGGTGAAATTTGCTCTCATTTCGTTGATCGCATTGATAAGCTCGGTATTATCGAGTTCTTTGTTTTCGCCTTTACTCATTGTAAGGTTAAGTTCAGCCATTTTAATTAACTCCTTTTCGTATTATAATAAATTGTTATTTACTGTTTTTCTGAGCAGCCCGTGCGTCCTCCTTTTCGAGGTCAATGTCAATAATGAAGGTGGGCCGGTGCTTGGTCTCAAGGTAAATTTTTCCGATATACTCTCCGATCACTCCTATAGCCAGCAGCTGCAATCCGCCCAGCGCCCAGACAGATACCACAGTAGTGGGCCAGCCGGGGACGGTCTTATCCATAAGCCACAGAACGAAGAAATAAACGAGCATTATCAGAGAGATCAGGAAAACCAGAAGCCCCAGTGTGGTGATAAGGCGGATAGGCTTAACAGAGAGCGAGGTGATACCCTCGATAGCAAATGAGAGCATTTTTTTGAGGGGATATTTGGACTCACCGGCCTGACGCTCATTGCGCACATAGCTGACGGTATCGCTTTTAAAGCCCAGCATTGGCACAAGCCCCCGCAGAAACAGGTTGACCTCCTCAAATTTTTCCAGTGCCTCCACCGCACGCCTGCTCATAAGTCTGTAATCGGCGTGGTCGTAGGTGATCTCAACGCCGAGCTTAGCCAGCAGCTTATAATATGTTCTGGCAGTCCAGCGCTTGAATTTGGTATCCTTATCTCTTGAGGAGCGCACTCCGTAGACAATATCACAGCCCTCGGCCCGCTTATCCAGAAAGCCGTCAACGGCATTGATGTCGTCCTGAAGATCGGCGTCCATAGAAACTATTATATCGGCGTGCTCCTTAGCGGTCATAAGGCCGGCCAGCAGTGCGTTCTGGTGGCCACGGTTGCGGGAGAGCTTGATGCCGGTAAACATTGGCACAGATCTATGGAGCTTTTCGATCAGCTCCCAGGTCTTATCCTTGGAGCCGTCGTCCACAAAGAGCACCTTGCTGTCCGGAGCGATGCGTCCGTCCTTGATAAGCTTGTCCATTTTCTCGATCAGGGCCCTGGCTGTCAGGGGGAGCATCTCCTCCTCGTTATAGCAGGGAATGACGAAATACAGCGTTTCCATTTTTGTTATCCTTTCATTTATTCAGATCTATGCCAAAGAGCCTTAGAGTATTTTCTCTTGCTTTATCTGCAAGGCTCTGGGCAGATGTCTGTTTTATTTCTGCACCGCAGAGGGCGGTCTGTTCGATCATATAGCTGGTGCATACCTCTCCCCGGAAGGGCTCCGGAGCCAGGTACGGGCAGTCGGTCTCAAACAGGAATCTGTCATCAGGTACGGCAGCAAAGGCTTTTTTGACCCGCTTTGAGTTGGAGTAGGTAAGCACACCTCCGAAGCCGAGATACAGCCCCAGATCTGTAAGCTCACGGGCCGTTTCTGCGGAGCCTGAAAAGCAATGGACTACACCTTTTGGCCTATACTCCCGCATCAGCTGCATAAAGTCAACAGTTGCGTTGCGGCAATGGAAGATCAGGGGCAGGTCATGCTTCATAGCCAGCTCGATCTCCATTCGCAGCAGTGAGATCTGATTTTCCCTGTCAAAGCCCTCGTAATGATAATCAAGGCCCACTTCACCGACAGCGCAGATCTTATCCGAGCGTGTGAGCATATCCGAAAGTATCTGCTCCGGGTCAGGGGGCAGCTCCGGCACGGACTCCGGGTGAAAGCCCACAGATGTATAAAACCTCTCATATTTTTCGGCGCACCGGATACCGAAGAGCATGGACTCGGTATCGGTGGCGGCATGGATTATCCCGGTGACCGGTGAGCCGTCGGAGAGCATTTTAACAAGCAGCTCATTGCGGCAGCCGTCAAATTCTATACTGTTATAGTGGGAATGGGAATCGAAGATCCCGCTGATACTCACCTCAACACCTCCGCACGACTACTCTTTTTATTATACCACATCTGATCTGATTTGTAAAGTATTAATTTTACTTATAAAAAAGCTCTGTGTAGGTTTACAATAGATGTGAGACAAATTAAGAAAAAAAGATAGCGAACCAGCATGAACCTGTGTTACAGTTAAGTTGCGACACAAAAA
>CADBTF010000224.1 GCA_902797485.1 uncultured Ruminococcus sp.
CTGACACATGTCCCGCCTTACAAAAACTATTCAGATGGAAATCATCTTCAGGCAACGATCACAAAATATCTTAAATTGACCGACATACAGGATCAGCCTAAGAAAAAGCGTGGTATGCATTCTCTCCGACACACATTGGCTAACAGGCTTCAGGAAAACCGTGAACCCCTGCATACCATTTCATCAGCTCTCGGACATTCAAACCCTGATTCGGCATCTGTATATATCAAAACGGACATTGAGCTTCTGCGCGAGTGTTCTTTGAATCCATCGGAGGTGGAGATATGAAAGATCTAGTTTTTCACAGCAAGCTTTCTCCGTATATGGTTGGATTGGTCGAACAAAAGCGTGCTCTTGGCTGCAAATATGAGGAACAGGTAAGAATAATGAAGCATTTTGATGCGCTTTGTGCGGAGAAATTCCCTGATGAGTGTACTGTAACCCAAAATATGTTAAATATTTGGGCAATCAAAGCTCCAACAGAATCGCCTGGCACTCTTCGCACAAGGGTAACAGTGGTATCACATCTGGCACAGTACATGACGGCTTTAGGGATCGATGCGTATATCTATCCGACTAATGAGCTTCCAAAAGAATCAAAATATATTCCGTATATCTTCTCAAAGGACGAGCTTGTACGTTTTTTTCGGCAGGTGGATTGCTGCCACTTCTCCGCTGAAGTACCTGACCGTCATTTAATCATGCCGGTCCTGTTCCGTCTCCTGTATTGCTGTGGACTTAGGCTCGGCGAAGCACTGCGGCTCGAGGTGCGGGATGTAGACCTTGACCAAGGCGTTCTCCTCATACGAGAGTCCAAGAACGATAACGACCGTTATGTGCCAATGTCATTTGAACTCACTGAGATATGCAGGGAATACGCTTCTAAAGTGCATGGTAACGAAGCTGCGCATAAATACTTTTTTCCTGCCCCGGATGAAGGTATGATCTCATCGATGAATATCTACAGCAATTTTCACAGTTTCCTTTACAAAGCCGGTATCTCCTACGGAGGCAAAGGGAAGGGACCACGTATCTATGACTTTCGCCATACATTTGCTGTTCACTGCTTGAGACGCATAGTACTGTCCGGTAAAGATATTTCGGTGTATCATCAGGCCCTGAAAACATATATGGGGCATTCCTTTTTCAAATATACAGCATATTATCTCAGGCTTACAAACGATATGTTCCCGGATATACGCCAGAAGATGGAGGCGTATTACCAGCTTAACATCGGCGGTGGGGGTGATCTCGATGAATAGGCCTTCGGATTTTTCGTACCATCTCACTAAATACTTGGGAGAGCACTTGCCACTCATCAAGAACTACAGCATAAACACTATCCACTCTTACCGTGATACCTTTAAACTGCTTCTGATGTATTTTAATGATGAACTCAATATCCCGACGCATAAGATACAAATTAAAAACATTACTCCAGATTCCGTAAAGGGCTTTCTTGACTGGCTGAAGGAAAAGCGCAGATCAACCGTTTGCTCCGCTAATATACGCCTTGCGGCGATACACGCATTTTTCAAATACCTACAGAACCGTGAGCCGCAGTATATCTTTCAGTGCCAGCAGATCATGGCAGTAGAGATGGCAAGATCCGAGAAAGCGGTAATCGGTTATTTGTCGGTAGATGACCTGTACCTTATGCTTTCACAGATAGATGAATCGACCTATCAGGGTAAACGCCATGCCACGCTGCTTTATCTGCTATACGACACCGGAGCCAGGGTGCAGGAGTTATGCAATTTGAAGGTAAGAGATGTACATCTTGGAGATAACCCCTATGTTTTATTACACGGAAAAGGGAACAAGGAACGTAACGTCCCTATTGTTACTGATGTCGCCCGCAGAGTAGAAAAATACATTGCTGAGAACAGGCTTGCTTCCATAGAGTGTAAGGATATGCCACTGTTTTTTAACAGTCAGAGGAAACCGCTTACGCGTGCGGGTGTGTCGTATATTGTTTCCAAATATGCTGCCTCAGCGCATGTGATATCACCGTCATTTCCTCAAAAGATAACACCGCATATTTTTCGTCATACAAAGGCCATGCACCTTTGCCAAGCTGGGATAAATATTGTTTACATTCGAGATTTCCTTGGTCATGTTGATCTGGCAACTACTGAAATATACGCAAAGATGAACATTGAGCTTCTTCGCGATGCATTGGAAGATGCCTATCCAGAACTGCCTGCTAAAGGACTTTCAGACTGGGAAGAAGATGATTCGTTAATGGAATTTTTGAAAAACCTTTGATGTAACCCAAAGGCTTCGGACAGGGAACTGTACGAAGCCTTATTGTTTTGAAGGTGATATTAGTGTGAAAACAGTTTTATGTTATTAATGTAAAGCCTTCTGCGAGAAGGAAGCGTATTTTCAGCCAGTTCCTGCTTTTACTTTACATTAACCGCTGCTATGCATTACCGTCATTATGCGAAGCTTCGCATAAGGACGGCTGGGGCGAAGGCTTTGAGCAGCGTGAGATCGAGACCGATGATTTCGGCAAGCTGTACGTCAGCTTTTACGGAGCGCCGAACTGGTCGATGAAAACAGAAGAAGAAATGGATATCCCCGACACTGAGGCAGAACAGAGCCTTGATGACGGGGATATTTCTATGTGAGAGGGGGTGAAAAAATGATAACAGTAACCTTGGAAAACGAAGGAAATATGCTGCGAACCGAGCTGCCTAAACCTCTTGATAATCTTATCGACGACCTCGGTTCTGTCGGAATAACAATTCCATTGAAGGATATCAAGATAAGCAAGGAAAGCCCGTATAATATACGGCTTTATTCCGACAGCGTTCTCGGTCAGGCGGTGATCGAAAGGCTGACCGAGCGTGATAACCTTGCAGCGCTCAACAGTTTGTGCGGTCAGCTTTACAAGGGCTTTGATGATGGTTTCAAAGCGGAAATAATCAACGAAAGCAACGCAAGGGGCGTTCACGATTTGCAAACTCTGTTCGGCACCGATATTCCGCTTGATAAGAACAAGTTTAGCATTAAGGCACAGCTTGATTATGCCCCAAGTCAGTTTTTTCCGAGCAGATGCGTTGTGGAAAAAGTTGTACCCATAGCGCATGAAGATTTTATACGGCTTATGAATGCCCCGATGAAGCCAAACGCTGTGATAAAGGAAAACATTGAAAAAATGTTTTACGATCACAGCGACGATACCGAGCATTGTCTCCTGCTGACAGATATGCAGACCGGTGACGGGATCATTGTTCAGAGCGAGGGCTGTGAGTATGCGAAGCAGGCACAGTATATCCCGAATGCCGGCAGGCTCTATGATGATTTCCGGCAGGAACACGCCAAAGAGGTCAGGTTTTATTGTCCGCTGAGGGTGGTCTATGACATTGACTACGAGGACAACGAGGTGTATCCGGAGGATGCCGCCCTGTTCTACGATCACAGCGATGATACCGAGCATTGTCTCCTGCTGACAGATATGCAGACCGGGGACGGTATTCTCGTTCAGAGCGAGGGCTGTGAGTATGCGAAGCAGGCACAGTACATTCCGAATGCCGATAAGCTGTACGATGATTTCCGGCAGGATCATGCCAAAGAGGTCAAATTCTACTGCCCGCTGAAAGTGGTCTGGGATATGGACTATGAGGATA
>CADBTF010000225.1 GCA_902797485.1 uncultured Ruminococcus sp.
AAAAACGTTAAGCGTGATAAAGAAGACTGGATAGTCGTTCCGAACACACATGAAGCTATTATCTCTCGTGAGCTTTGGGATAAAGTCCGTGAGGTCGAGGCATCGGTCAGTCAGGGAAAGAAGACATCTTCGGGCTTTCTTGCACCGCTGAGCGGTCTGATGTTAATTGTCAATACCCCGGAGCGGAGAGCTTGTCTCTCGGCTCTTATCGTTACAAAAATAGTATGCAGGTCTCGGGAGAAACAAAATCAGCGGCAAGGAGAAGCCAGTCTCCCTGCCGCTGTTTATTTTACAATATGAACCTATTCCTCTGACAAAGCCTTTTCTATAGCCTTTGAAAGCTGGTCGGCACAGGAGGTGCCCCGGCCCTTGCAGTCATTTCCCCGGAGAATATCCGCTATCCTCTTGGCAGGCTGGCCCTCTGCAAGGCGGCCGATGGCTTTGAGATTGCCGTTGCAGCCCCCTTCAAAGGACAGGCCGTAGATCCTTCCGCCTTCAAGCGAAAAGGTTATCTTCCGGGCGCAAACTCCTGCCGGTATAAAGGTGTATTCTTTCACTCAGATGCCTCCCCTGTCAAGAATGATCTCCCGGACAAGTGCAGCGCCCTTTGCCAGTTCTTCAAGGGTGGTGTATTCCGCCAGGGAATGAACATTGAACATTCCGCAGGAAAGCACGATCCCGCTGATGCCGTGCAGGACGATATTGTGATTGTCGCTGCCGCCGTGGGTGCTGACAAGTGCCCCGGTAATGCCGATGCGCTTTGCCGAATCCTGAAATCTGATGACTGTCTCATCGCTCTCAGATATACTGTATGCCCTCAGCGCCGCCTCCGACCTGAACCGGACCGAAGCTCCGGATCCGGCTGCCTTTTCCCGCAGTAAGGCTTCAAATGCCTTTACCGCCCCGACTGCGGCTTCATGGTCAAAGCCCCTTGCTTCACCTGTCAGGCAGCATTTCTCCGGGACTATATTGGAGGCTTCTCCGCCGGTGAGGGTCCCTATATTAAAGGTGGTGTTTTCGTCCAGCCGGCCCTGGGGTGTCTCAGCTATTGCGGCTGCTGCCGCTGCCAGGGCGTTTATTCCCTTTTCGGGAGCAAACCCGGAATGAGCCGCCCGGCCTGTCACCTCGGCGGAGAAAGAGATCAGCGACGGTGCCTGTACCGCAGCGCTGCCAACCTCGCCGCTCATGTCAAGCACAAAGGCGGCCGTTGCTTTTATGCGGGAAAAATCGAACTCCTTAGAGCCTCTGGTATAGACCTCCTCTGCTGCCGGGATAAGCAGCTCAATGTCGCCTCTGGGCTCTCCGGAGGAAAGGGCAGCACGGATACCTGCAAGTATCTCAACAAGCCCGGCTGCGTCGTCCGCACCCAGCACTGTATCTCCGGCGGAGGTTATCTTCCCGTCCGGGTGCAGGAGGGCTTTCTTGCCGACAGCAGGAGACACTGTGTCAAGGTGGGAGGAAAAGAGCACTGCCGGCTTTGAGCTGTCATTGCCCTTCAGAAAGGCATAGATATTCCCGGCTGTTCCGCCGATCAGCTCCCCGGCGTTATCCTCCGTGACCCGGAAACCCATGGCAGTGAGCTTAGATATCAGCCTGTCAGCCATAGCACGCTCACCGAAGGAGGGGGAGTCGATGCTCACAAGCTCCGCAAATTCCTCATAGAGCTTTTGCTTATCAAATTGCCCGGGCATTATGCTCACCTCTTAATCCGGCAGCGGCTCACTGCCGGGAGTTTTCAGCTTGTGGGCAGGATCAAGGCTCAGGCCTTCTCTGCCGTGAGGCTCCTTCCAGATCGTGTCGTAGTCCGTCTGGGGGATAACAAGGTCATAGAAGGTGGAGCCGAAATAATCCTTCCCGCCCTCTTTGCTGCGCCTGGTGGCAGCAAAGTCGTGGAAATATGTATTGTGGCTGAATGCCGGTATCTGATAAAGATCCCTCGCATAGCCCCAGAGATTTTTGTAATCAGAAAGCCGGTGCTTTGCGGGGCCGATGAATTTGGAATATCTTACATCAAATCTTGCAAGGGTCACATAGAGCCTGATGTCTGAATCGGTGACATAGTCTCCGAAAAGGAAGCGGCGGGTCTCAAGGCGCTTTTCAAGCTGGTCCAGCCCTGCAAAGAACACCTCATAGGCTTCCGAAAAGGCTTCTAAGCTCTGAGCGAACATCGCCCGGTAGATGGCATTGTTCACATTCTCGAACAGCCACCAGTTGAGCTTGTCGATCTCCTCCCGCAGCTCCTCGGGGTAAAGGTCGGGAGCCTCCGGCTTATGGAAGGGCTTGAACTCTACCTCAAAATAATTGGTCAGCCGGTGGTAGTCGTTGTTTGCCACCTTGCCGGTCTTATAGTCCACCAGTGCGGGAACCGTCGGTCTGCCGGCATAGCTGTCATCTGTGGCGTAATAAAGCTCACTCAGGAACTGCGCACCTGTCTCCGGGTTTATGTGGCCGGGAGAATTCACAAACTCCCAGCCCAGGTCCTTGCCGCCGGTGTCACGAGTGGTGTCACGGTCAACTATCTCAGCTTTTACTGTGTCCTCAAGGCCCAGCAGCTCTCTTGCGATAGATGCCCTGTTGGACCAGTGGCAGCCCTTTGCCCAGAAGAGGATATATCTGTCCTTTTCTACGGGGTTCTTTCCCTCACCGAAGCCCTCGGTGAAGCGGTTGGGCTGCCGGTGAAAGTTCCCTCTGCTGTCAGTCTCACTTTTCTTTTCACTTGGGCGGACTCTTATCTGTCTGCCGCCAATCTCAATATATTCTGCCACTTTGTCCACCTCATTTCTCTGTTATCCATTTGTTGGCAGGGTCACTGCTGAGAGACTGCCTGCCGTGGGGAGCTCCCCAGTATTTTTCAAAATCTATCTCATCAAGGAACCGTGCATTGAAGGTCTCAAAGGCGCTCCCGACCTTATGCTTGGGATTTGCAAAGCTCTTGAAATAGGTGTTGTTCCTGAAAGCCGGTATCTCCCACAGGTCACGGGCATAGCCCCAGAGGTTGGGATAATCCACAAGGCGCTTTTTGGTGTGCCCCAGCTGGTGGGTATATCTGATGTCCAGTCTTGCAAGGGTAACATAGAGCCTTACATCAGCATCGGTGATATAGTCTCCGAAAAGGAAGCGGCGTTCAGAGAGCCTTTTCTCCAGCAGGTCAAGAGCTGCATAAAAAGCATAGAAGGCATCAAAGTGCGCCTCCTTTGAGCGTGCGAAGGAAGCCCGGTAGACTGCGTTGTTCACGTTATCAAAGAGCCACTTGTTCATACGGTCGATGCGGTCTCTGAGCTGCTCCGGATAAAGGTCGGGTGCGTCCTTTTTATGGAACGGGCGGAACTCCACCTCGAAATAATTGGTCAGACGGTTATAGTCATTGTTGACCACCTTGCCGGTGGTCTTGTCGATAAGTGCCGGAACGGTGGTCCTGCCGGTGTAGTCCTCGTCAGCCGCATAGTAAGCCTCAGAGAGAAACCTTATGCCCAGCTCAGGGTCAGTATAGTTCTCATCATAGACAAACTCCCAGCCGAGGTTTTTCTCATGCCTGCCGTGGTTCACCAGATTCACGCTTATGGCATTTTCCAGCCCCAGCAGCTCTCTGACGATAGACGCCCGGTTGGACCAGTGGCAGAGCTTTGCCCACACAAGATGATAGCGCCCTGCCTCAACAGGGTTTTTCCCCTCACCGAAGCCCTCGGTGAAGCGGTTGGGCTGGCGGTGGAAATATCCGTCAGCGTCAACCTCTGTATTTACCTCCCGTGGGCGAACTCTGATCTTTCTGCCGTCCACAGTTTCATATTCATAGCTCATATTAATTCCTCCTTTACAGCCTCCTCAAGCTGTGTAAGCGCCTGCCTGAGTATCGCCCTTGGGCAGGCCAGGACTATCCGCTGGAACTGCTCCGAGCGCTCTCCGAAGATATGCCCGGCGTCCAGCCAAAGATGTGCCTTGTTTATTATCAGACTGTTCAGCGCCCGCTTGTCAAGGCCGAGGGCGGAAAAGTCTATCCATGCAAAATATGTTCCTTCCGGTTCAACGAGCCGGAGCGTCGGGAGCTTTTCTGCAAGAAAGTTTTTCAGGAATTGAAGATTGCCTTCTATATATTTCCTGCATTGCTCCAGCCAGTCTCCGCCCTTTTCGTATGCGGCACGGGAGGCTGCCAGCCCCAGCGTGTTCACCTCCGTATAGCCCTGGGCGGAAAGCACACTTTTAAATTTCCGCCGAAGCTCTTCGTTCTCGATAAAGATATGTGAGATCTGAAGCCCGGCCAGATTGAAGCTCTTGCTGGGGGCAGTGCAGACCACCGTTCTGCTGCGAAGCTGCGGGCAGGCATCAGTGAAAACAGTATGCTTATACCCCTCTCTGACGAAATCGCTGTGTATCTCGTCAGAGATGACGGTTACTCCGTAACGTTCACATATATCTCCCAGCTGCCTCAGCTCCTCAGCTGTCCAGACACGTCCTGCCGGATTGTGCGGGGAGCATAGAATGAACAGCTTTACATCATTTTCCTTTATCTTGTTCTCAAAGTTCTCAAAGTCGATGCTGTATTTTCCGTCCTTATAGGCCAGCTCGTTTTCCACAAGCTTTCTGCCGTTTTCAGTGACGGCGGAGAAGAACGGATAGTAGACCGGCGGCTGTATGATGACCGCATCGCCCTCTGCTGTGAAGGCTCTTACTGCCGCAGAGATCGCAAACACCACTCCCGGAGTGATGACAATGCTTCTGCTGCCGGGGCAGTAGCCAAATCTGTCTGCATACCATTTCAGGACGGTATCGAAATAGTCCTGCTTCGGAACCGTGTAGCCGAAGATGCCGTGTGACGCTGTTTCCTTTATCGCCTCAACTATCTCAGGTGCGGTAGGGAAATCCATATCTGCCACCCATAAGGGCAGAACATTCTCCGGATACCCACGCTCGGCCTTGAAATCATATTTCAGGCAGCTCGTTCCCCGCCTGTCGGTGAGGGTGTCAAACTCGTATCTGCTCACTTTTATCCCTCCAAGGCCTGTGTTATATCGCTTATAAGATCATCGGCATTTTCAAGCCCTACCGATAACCGAAGCAGAGTGCCGTCGATGCCCAGCTTGTCTTTCAGCCTCTGCGGGACGTCCGGGTGAGTCTGTATAAGCGGGTAGGTCACAAGGCTCTCAGTCCCTCCGAGGCTTTCCGCAAAGGTGAATACCTTGACATTATGCAGCACCCGCAGCGCTGTCTCCGGTGAATCTGTATGCAGAGAGATCATGCTGCCGAAGCCGCTGGCCTGCGAGAGATTCAGCTCGTAACCCTTGTGAGTTTTCAGCCCCGCATAGCATATATCCTTTACCTTTGAATGAGAGCTTATGACCTCTGCCAAAGCAAGAGCATTCTCCTGTTGGCGCTCCATTCTCACAGCAAGGGTCTTTATGCCCCGCTCCACTAAGAAGCTGTCAAAGGGGGAAAGTGATGCGCCGGTGGTCTTTGCCAGCAGCCGAAGCTCCTCAGCGAGCCTGCCCTCATTCAGGCAGATGAACCCAGCCACTGTGTCGTTATGGCCGGAAAGAAATTTGCTGGCGCTGTGGATAACTATATCAGCCCCCAAGCTAAGGGGGTTCTGATAACGGGGAGAGAGAAAGGTGTTATCCACTGCCAGCAGGGCGCCGTTTTTATGGGCAAGCTCCGCAGCCCTGCGAATGTCGGTTATGTGCATCATGGGGTTTGTGGGAGTTTCAAGATATATGGCTTTTGTCTCCGGCCTCAGAGCAGCTGCAAGCTCATTAAGGTCACTGGTATC
>CADBTF010000226.1 GCA_902797485.1 uncultured Ruminococcus sp.
CATAATGTGGCTCATTATTCTCGGTGTTATAGTTGCAGCACTCATCACGGGAGTTGTATATATGGTCATAGCAGTTGGGCGCTTTGGGGGTATCAAGTCGCTTGCAGGAGATAGGAAATGGCTGAAAAATGTATTGTCACTTGCGTGCATCGCCTTAGTTTTTCTGATAGTATCACTTGCGATGTCGCCCGTAAATGCGGCAATTGTTTTTCTTCACGAGGTCTTGTTCTTCCTTGCCTTTGGCGGGATAATGCGAATAGTCAGACACTTCACAGGAAAGGACACAGCGGTCTATTGGCAGGGGTGGCTTGCGATAGGGACCTCGGTCATTTACCTTGCAGTCGGATATTATCTTCTTCACCACGTCTGGCAGACTGATTACAGCCTTGAAACCGAAAAGCCCGTCAGTCTGAAAATTGCCATGTTTGCCGACAGCCATATGAGCACCACCTTTGACGGTGAAGGCTTTGCAGAGCATATGAAGACTATCAAGGAACAGCACCCCGACATTGTGCTTATCCCCGGAGATTTCGTTGATGACTGGTCAAAGAAGGCAGATATGCTCAGAGCCTGCGAAGCACTCGGCAGAATGAATGTAAAATACGGCGTGTGGTATTCCTACGGTAATCACGACGAGGGCTTTATGAGCAGCCGTGATTTTACAGCCGCAGAGCTTGAACAAGCTTTGCGTGACAACGGAATTCACATTCTCGCAGACGAATATGAGCTTGTTGACAACAGCTTCTATGTTGTCGGCAGGAAGGACAGCTCTCTCGGTGAGCGCAAGTCTATGGGCGAGTTGCTGGAGAGCGTTGACACAAGCAAATACATTATCGTCCTCGATCACGAGCCAAATGATTACAGCAACGAAGCCGCATCAGCAGCCGATTTAGTTGTTTCGGGGCATACCCACGGCGGACAGCTTTTTCCTGCTACCTACGTTGGCGAATGGTTCGGAATAAATGACCGCACCTACGGATATGAAAACAGAAACGGTACGGACTTTATTGTAACATCGGGTATTTCCGATTGGGAGATACAGTTCAAGACAGGTACTAAGTCTGAATACGTTATGATAAAAGTAAACCGATAATACTGTATAACAAGAAAGCAAGGTGTCTCTTGAAAACCTTGAAGAAAAACTCAGAAAATGCAGCTTCATCAAGGATGCAGCGGTAACGACATCGGCGGATAGCAGCATCACGGCCTTTGTCTGCCTGAACGACACCACTATCAAGGATGCCACAGAAGCAGTAAAAGCAAACGCCGATCTCTCCTTCTGGGAGATACCCGAACGGGTGACGGTGCTTGACGCTATTCCCTATATGAACAACGGAAAGGTCGATTATGCGGCGCTGAAAAGTATATCTGAGGTATATGAACAGTGAGAAGAAGCTGACATATGAACAGCTTATCCTCTATGAGTCAGCATAGTGATGGAGAGCGAGATTATAAAAGATCTGTTAGGCTTTCAGCATTGATATCCTTTCCAATGTACACTTTCAAATAAACAAAAACAGCACGGCAGCCTGAGCATAAAGCATAGGCTGCTTTATTATTTTCTATTGCCTTAATTTCATGTTTGGTATCAAAGCTGCATTCATTATCTCTCTTGAATGATCATAATGAATGGCTAATGCGCTAACTCTTTGAATGATATTTCTCTGAAGCTTCTAATAGTATTGAACTGAAATCTTCCTGTTGTTGTAGACAGCGGGAAGTTTTTTCTTATTTGGATGCAGATCATGGTTCGCATCATATAAAATTGTTCCTCTTTCAGCATAAACACTGAAAAAAGATATCGAACCAACAGTTAGTGTCTGTTTTGATGTTTAATATTATTATATAGCAAAATTACATATTTTTCCATTAGTAGTTTATTATCAACAAATCAAAAAGAAATCTTTTCAAAATGTCTGTCGCATTTTACTGAAAATATACCCCATCTCTGAAAAGTTTTAAAAATTGAAATTTTACGAAATTGGAGGATAATATTTTTATATTTTTGTGTCTTTACAGACGATTTATGAAGCAACGACAATGTAATCTTTTTGTGAAAACGACCAGCCGCTGTTCTAAAAACATTGTGTAGATTGTGGGATATGCACAAACAGTTGTTAGACACTTATATTACAGTTCAAAATCTACCATGTATCACCTTTAAATCTATTTTTGGTTTTTTATGATTTCAAGTTTTCTATGATCATGTAAATAGCAACTCCTTTTTTGGTGTTGACTATCTATATGAAAGGGAAACTACTATGAAAGCAAAAATTCAAGCCAAAACACAAGCAGTAGCTGACACAACTATCAAAGATGTCAACGGAGTATACGAAGCATTTGAAGCCGAAGGATGGGCTCGCATTGCCCTCCCACCGATTGGCAGGGACATGAGTATCACAAGTGATTTTATCATTATGGACAAAGCAGAACCGCTTTCGATTTACGGCGAGTATGACGGTGTTTGCTTTGAGCAGAAGGAAGAACCGGTGATTGATCAAGTGATTCATATGAATACCGACGATCCAAAAAAGAAAATGCAGATGGGAGATATCTCGGTGATAAAAGCAATGAGGCTCAATTCCCCGTCAATAAATATCGCGGTTGATACCGAATTTTATGAGAAGGAGAGCGGAACCAGAAACATCCTATCGTGGCAGTTCTGCTTCATTACCAACGACAGAACGCTTCATATGGTCATAGTCTTTTCTCAGTGCGGTAAGTTGCTGGAGCTTAATAGGATGTTGAGTTTTTTGATCGAGTACTTCGATCTATACAAACCTTTTATGAAAGAAGCAGGACTAAAATATCGCTCATTGAGACGTTGGGAGGTCCCGGTAAAAGATGCCAAAGGACGTATCAAGAAGACTGTTTTTGATAATTTTGATGAAGCTGTTGAGCAATGCAGTGACAAAGTACTGAAACAGAAACTGATTGATATCGGAGCGAATACTAAAGCTCCTTATGATACATCAACTATGTATCGGGAAGGATATTTTTATGATTACCGCGAAGCTGATAAAAACGCGCTTCCAGTAACATTGTTGATGCATTTTGCAAATGCCGATCTGACGACTTTCGGACTGTGTGATGACAGCGGCAAAGACGTACTTACCTATTGTAGTGCAATCCAGGGCGGACTTGTCACCCTGAACCCCGTACTTATGCACATAAAAACAGATCAGTCTTACGGACGGTTCTTCCCCATAAAGCTTTCTGTCAGAGATACTATGTGTTTTGCCCCAGGAAACAAAAAGAAACTTGACGATCTTGGCGGAGTGATAGGTTTTAAAAAAATGCTGCTTCCTGAAGGATATACCAAAGACAAGATGAAGGATTTTTTGATCAAAAAGCCAGATCTGTTTGCCATATATGCTTCCACCGATTCCGCAATAACATTGCTTTATGCAAGCAAACTTTGGGGAGTTAATAGTAAAATGCCGATTACTATTTCTTCAGCAGCCTGTTCAGCGGCAGTGAGGCTCTTAAAAAAACAGCTCGGCCTAAAAGAAGATGACACAGAAGGCTTTGACAAGATATATCGAGGAGTAAAAAGGGTTTCCAAAGGACTGAAACGAAGTGCTAAGACAGGCAGGTTTACTGACAACAATGATATGGAACCGATAAACATGGACACAAAGATCATACAGGACGCTTGTGCCGATGCCTATCAAGGCGGATATAATGCTTCATCAAAGATAGGATACTTTTACGGCACGACTTATGACTATGATCTCAAAAATGCTTATCCAACGGCTATGGCAGCAGTATCGGATATTGACTGGGAAAACCCGATAAAGGAAGAATTCCGAGACATTGATGTGACGTTAGAAATGTTCGACAGTCCCGTTGAGCCTATTGTCGGATATGTAAGTTTCGAGTTTCCCGAAGACGTAAAGTACCCCTCAATACCAGCAAAAGTTGATGGTTGTATGGTATTAACAAGGATAAGCGGTGACAAATATCTTTACGCTATGGGAGCAGAGATATACACAGCACTAAAGCTTGGAGCAAAAGTTCATGCAAGAAGACTGATCAAAGCAAATCCGAGAAAAGACAAATACGGCTCTGATTCGCA
>CADBTF010000227.1 GCA_902797485.1 uncultured Ruminococcus sp.
CTTGACAAAGTGTACAATTTATGGTATAATTAAGCATGGAAATATACAATCTGCGGTATAGGAGTGCAATCTGATGAGATGTCCGTTTTGTAATTATGAAGATACTAAAGTTATAGATTCCCGCCCCAGCGAGGGCAAAAAGCGCCGCCGCCGTGAGTGCTCAAACTGCGGCAAGCGCTTCACTACTTATGAGGTAGTTGAAAAGCCGCTGCTCATGGTCTATAAAAAAGACGGCAGCTTCGAGCCCTTTGACAGAGCCAAGCTCTTTAAGGGCCTGCAAACTGCTATCAAAAAACGCCCCGTAAGCGTCGAGCAGGTCAATGAACTGGTGGACGATATCGAGAACACCTACGCTAACGCTATGCAGACCGAGACCACTACCAACGAGATAGGCGATAAGGTCCTTGCGGGCCTCAAAAGGCTGGATTCCGTTGCCTATGTGCGCTTCGCCTCTGTGTATAAGGACTTCGATAACGTCGAGGCTTTTATCCAGATAATCTCCGAGCTCTCCGACGGGAAGTGAGAAAGTGAGCCTGTTTAAAAGCTTTAAGCCGGCACCTATCCCAAAGGGCTGCGAGGGTCTGAGTATCAGGACCGAGTCCAGCACCTGCACCGGCGAAACTGTGATCGGCTTTTATGACCCTGTCTCCAAAAAACTCCTCTGCTCCGAGCTGGTCCGCAGCAAGGAGGAGATCAGCGCCTTCTATAAAAAATACGGCCTTGAGGAAAAATAAAAATCGCCCTCAGCTGCGAGCATTTGCAGCCGAGGGCTTCTTTGTGTCATTCAGCTTGTGGCAGCAGAAAAAGCTGCAACTCCCGTAAGGCTCAGAACGGTCATGATAACTCCCGCCAGCAGCACTCCCAGGATCACCGCAAGCACGCTCTTTTTAAAATCAAGGTCCAGCATACTGGCCGCAAGAGTCCCCGTCCAGGCGCCTGTTCCCGGCAGAGGTATACCGACAAACAGCAGCAGCGCTGCATATATCCCCCGCCCGGCCTTGGCCTGAAGCTTCTCTCCGCCGTGGGTACCCTTCTCTAAGCAGAATGTGAAGAACTTGCCGATCACCGGCTTGTCAGCTCCCCATACCAGCACCTTCCTCGCAAAGAAAAAGATTATCGGCACCGGTATCATGTTAGCCACCATGCAAAGGGGCAGCGCCTGCTGCCATGGGATACCCTTGATTATCCCGAAGGGCACTCCGCCTCTTAGCTCCACAAGGGGCACCATAGATATGAGAAACGTGAGAATGTAATTTGTCATACTGAATTATTCCTTTCCTGTAATGACTGTTCTTCAAGCTGGGCCCGAAGCCCCTCGATGCTCCGCCGCTGGTAAACCGTCTGAGCATCACCGGCAGCAGTTTTTGCAGCGTTGACTGCATATTTCAGCCGGCCGGTCTTCATGTAGCATAGAGCCAGAAACATCTCGCAGTCGCACTTGGCAGCCTTACCAACAGCATAGGCAAGGGCCTGTGTGAAAAAGTTCTCCGCCTTGATGTAATTGCCCTCAGCATATTCCAGAGCACCCATGGTGTGCAGCACCGGCATTGCCGAGCTTCTCATGCGGGCGTAATCAAAGAAATAGCGGGAAGCATTGTAAATCTCCCTTGCAGCCTTTATATCCCCCGCCATTAAATTTGTATAGACATAGATGTTGAAATATTCCTCCCGTGAGGGGAAGCTCAGACGGCGGGGGTCGATCTCCGCCAGCACCTCAAAGGCCCGCTCATAGCAGCAGCCCTCACTGAGATAGGAGGCAAGGATAAGCTGGTTCTCAGCCTTTTGCTCCGGTGTCTTTGAACTGTCAACACGCCTTTTCATAATGCTTAACAGCTCAGGAGTAACGCCGTGCTCAAACATTATTTTTCTCATTCGCCTGTCGTTGGAGATCCGCCTGATAAAGAACACCAGCCTCACAAGCAGCCTTACAGCGATAAACACCACCGCTGCAACTGCTCCGAAGCGGATCATTTCCGGGAGCACAAATGCCCTGCCGCTGATAAGCCAGAACAGCACCGTCGCCGTAAAGCTGAACCAGAAAGCCAGTATTATTTCCTTGCTGTAATAAAATGGCCTGAGCATTCTCTCCCACCTCCAAACTTATGCTGACTGCCGTTCACCAGCGCTTCTCCGCAGAGGCGCACTCCGCATTCGGCTTCAAAGCCCTCACCTCAACATAGCAGCCGCATTCAAGGCACATTCCGCTGAGGAGCCTGCCGCAGCTCCGGCAAAAGCCAAGCCGCCGCTGATATTCTTCCTCACTGACACGCCTGTCAGCAGGAACGCTTTTAATGTAATCCAGCAGGCTTTGAGTGTATTCATCATAATCAAGCTCTGCTATCAGGCAGCGCACACAAGGCTTCCGGCCGCTCACTTTTCTTTGGTCCTCTTTACTGCGAAATAGCTCCAGGCAAGGCCGGCGCAGATGAAGAAGAATGGCGTGCTTTCCAGAGTGCTGATGTTAAAGAACGCCTGAACAGAATATGCCAGAACTGCCGTCAGGACTGCCGGCGCAGCAGGCCCGGCCTCGCCCTTTACAAAGAGCGCAAAGGCCTGAACTGCCTTGACTATTGTTATCAGCAGGAAGATCACATAAAGCCCAAGGGTCAGAAAACCTCTCTGCACCGCTGTGTCAACATATTCATTATAACAGCGGTCTATGCCCAAGCCGTACTTGTAGGCAGTCTCCCAGTTATCCGGGCCTGTGCCAAGGAGAGGCACCTGCTCTGCTACGAACATTCCGTCGTCCCAAAGATATGGGTATATCCATTCGTCAGCCGATTCATCAGCCTTTTGCAGCAGCATCAGCATTCTGATAGAGTCAGTGCGGATAATTTCCTCGTCATAAAAGGTCTTGTAGCCGTCATCTTCGGTATAGCTGTTCAGCTGGAGGGCAAGCATTCCTCCCAGTGCAGCACAGCTGAAGGCAGCCACACACACAGCAGTAATAACAGTCTGCTTGATATTTTCGTGGGTATCGCTTTCTTCATCGGCGGCCTTGTGCCTGAGCTGATAAACTATCGCCAGCACGATCCCCAGCACCACTGCACAACCTATTCCTATCCATGCAGTCAAAAGCCTTGTCATCTGGGCAGCCGCCGCCATAAGCACACAGGCAGCTCCGTAGAGCAGCTTCATTTTGCCGTTTTCAGCATAAACCGCCATAGCAAAGCTGACTGCAAAGGCTACCGTCAACAGTGCAGCCAGAGCATGAGGGGTCATGGCAAGGCCGTTGGCAGCAGGTATTGCATGGGCATTGAAAAAATTGATATTCAGCTTGTTAAACCAGTTGGGTATAGTCTCCGAAAGCGCAGGGATAATTTGCAGTATCCCCACCACAGCATTAACAGCACCAATGCAGACGATCACCTGACAGAGCCGCTTTTTCCAGCCCTCGCCTATGACCGTAAAAGCCGCCGCAAAGAATCCGTAATAACCGATAAGTGTCAGAAAGCCCTCGGCACGGTCCAGATAGCCGGTCATGGAATTAACGATGCTCTCTGCCGCAAGTGCGGATATAAGGCTCATAACAATAACTCCGCCCAGCCAGAGCAGCGCCTTGTTGTTCGCCAGAGAGATCTGCTTCTTCATTTTGCCGATAAGAAAAACGCTCAAGCCCAGCAGCCCCAGGCCGAACATTACAACTGCCGCCCAGTAAATTATCTTGTCGCTGAGATAATGGGGAACATCGAGCCCGTTGACATTTTCAGTGTAATCGACCACATTCTTAGTAAGGTAATAAGGAATTGCCGCCAGCTCAATGATTATCATTGCTATTATGCAGTACATGGCGCAGAATTTCTTAGCTCCCTCATCGGTCATGTTTACAATAAAATCCGACTTTTCACTTGTGCCGAACAAATGCTTTCGATCAGCCATAATAACACCTCTTTTTTCAGAGTAAAAAGGCGAAGCGCTCAAAACGCTTCGCCCCAATCACTAACGAATTTCCGTCATACTTACTTAGCGTATTCAACGGCTCGGCTCTCCCGGATAAGGTTGACCTTGATCTGGCCGGGATAGTCCATTTCATCTTCAATTCTCTTTGCGATCTCCCTTGCAACGAGCACCATTTTTTCATCATTGATCTTCTCAGGCTGCACCATGATCCTGACCTCACGGCCTGCCTGGATAGCAAAGGATTTTTCAACGCCCTCATAGGACGTGCAAATCTCCTCCAACTTCTGGAGCCTCTTGATGTAGTTTTCGTAATTCTCGCTTCTTGCACCCGGTCTTGCTGCGGAGATCGCATCAGCCGCCTGTACAAGTGCTGCAACTACTGTTCTTGTTTCAACATCGCCGTGGTGGGCCTCGATCGCATGGAGCACCTCCGGGCTTTCCTTATACTTCTTGCAGACGTCAACACCGATCTGAACGTGGCTGCCCTCGATCTCATAGCTCAGCGCCTTGCCTATATCATGCAGCAGGCCGGCTCTTCTTGCGAGGCTCGGGTCGATGCCCAGCTCAGATGCCATCATGCCGGCAAGGTGAGATACCTCGATAGAGTGGTCGAGAACATTCTGCCTGTAGCTCGTTCTGTAGCGCAGCCTTCCGAGCAGCTTCACAAGCTCATGATTCAGCCCGTGGATATTGCACTCAAGGACTGCTCTTTCGCCCTCCTGCTTGATCTTGTACTCGACCTCACGCCTTGCCTTATCAACCATTTCTTCAATTCTGGTGGGGTGTATACGGCCGTCCTGAATAAGCTTTTCAAGGGCTATCCTTGCGACCTCACGCCTTACCTGGTCGAAGCAGGAGAGGGTGATAGCCTCCGGCGTATCGTCGATGATAAGGTCAACACCTGTCAAGGTCTCGATGGTGCGGATATTTCTGCCCTCACGGCCGATTATGCGGCCCTTCATTTCATCATTGGGCAGCGGCACTACAGAAACAGCTGTTTCCGAGACCTGATCTGCAGCGCATCTGGCTATAGCCAGCGAAATGTACTGCCTTGCCTTAGCGTCGCACTCCTCCTTGATCTGGGCCTCATAGTTAGTAACCTTGACAGCCTTCTCATGGATAAGCTCGCCCTCAAGGTTCGAGAGCAGATACTCCTTGGCCTGCTCCTTGCTGAACTCGCTGATCTTTTCCAGCATATCCAGCTGGGAGTTCTTGATGCGCTCTGCCTCTGCTACCTTTTCATCAGCAGATTTGAGCTTGGCCTGGAGAGCTTCTTCCTTTTTCTCGAGATTATCGAGCTTCTTGTCGATAGATTCTTCCTTCTGGTTAATTCTGCGTTCCTGCCTTGAGACCTCAATACGTCTTTCCTTGAGCTCTTTTTCTGTTTCCTGACGGGACTTATGTATTTCGTCCTTCGCCTCAACAAGAGCTTCCTTCTTCAAGGTCTCGGCATTTTTCTTTGCGTCCTCAACAATTCTTTCGGCTTCCTTTTCCGCAGAACCTATAGCTGCCTCGGCGATCCTCTGCCTGTCAGCCTGTCCCTTTTTGTAGTACACGGATTTGCCAACGAAAAAACCTAAGACAAGAGTTACTACAGCAACAGCTATAGTGATTACTACTTCCATAGTAATTCCTCCTCCTTGTTTTAGTTCGCCTCCGTGCCTGTCACTCACGGGGGCTAATATTAAATTGTAAAGATACAGATAAGCAAATATATTCTATAATAAAGCACTATGGATTTGTCCAAAAAATTGTACCATAGCAACTATATATAAAAACATAATGCATAATTCTATTGTATAACATTTTTACATAATTGTCAAGAGCAAATCCGGCTGTTTCAACAAATTATTTTGATTTTTTTACAATTGCAATTTGTCAGTAAAGGTCAAAGCTTTCAGAAAATCATACTATTATAAATATAAAGCAGATAACGCTTGTTAATAATTTGTAAAATCGGACTGGTTTAGATTGACAAAACCTGCGTATGAAGTTATACTGATTTTAGGTTATCAATGATAACCTAATATTGCTATCGGAGGAATATATTATGGTATTTGAAACTGTTGCTAAAATAATTGCTGAAAGAATCGAGTGCGACCCAAGCGAGATCAAGCGTGACACCACCTTCAGAGACCTCGGTATCGACTCTCTTGACACCGTTGACCTGATGATGAACCTTGAGGACGAGCTTGGCATGGAGCTGGAGCTTGACCAGAAGCTCGAAACAGTCGGTGACTTAGTTGACTTCATCGAGAACAAGCAGGAATAAGCCATGATCGAAAGCAAGCTGTGCGAGATGCTCGGCATCGAGTATCCCGTTTTCCAGGGCGGTATGGCATGGATAGCAGACGGTGAGCTTGCCGCTGCCGTTTCTAACGGCGGCGGTCTTGGTATTATTGCCGCCGGAAATGCCCCCGCCGATCATGTAAGAGAACAGATACGCCGTGCCAAGGAGCTCACTCAGAAGCCCTTCGGCGTGAATATCATGCTGCTGAGCCCCTATGCCGATGAAGTGGCAGCCGTGGCAGCAGAAGAAAAGGTTGCTGTTGTGACCACCGGTGCAGGCAACCCCTCAAAATATATGTCAATGTGGAAGGAAGCAGGCATCAAGGTGATACCTGTGGTGGCTTCCTGCGCCCTGGCGAAGCTTATGGAGCGTCTGGGAGCTTCAGCCGTTATTGCCGAGGGCGGCGAAAGCGGCGGGCACATTGGCGAGCTTGCAACTATCGTACTTGTGCCGCAGATCGCTGACACCGTCACCATACCCGTTATCGCTGCGGGAGGGATCGCTGACGGCAGAGGTGTTGCGGCCGCATTTATGCTGGGGGCCTGCGGCGTTCAGGTGGGCACAAGATTCTTAGCCGCCGAGGAATGTAATATCCACCCCAACTATAAGGAGAAGGTCGTAAAGGCCAAGGATCTGTGTACTATGGTAACAGGCCGCCGTCTGGGGCACCCTGTCAGGGCTCTCAGGACCAATTTCCAAAGAGAATATCTGAAAGCGGAATACACCCAGATCTCTGACGAAGATCTGGAGGCTATGGGCGCCGGCTCCCTCAGAAAAGCCGTAGTGGACGGTAATAACGACGAGGGCTGCTTTCTGGCAGGCCAGAGCGCCGCTATGGTGAAAAAGGTCCAGCCGGCAGCGGAGATAGTCCGTGAACTGTGTGAACAGGCCGAGCCGCTTTTGAAAGGAGCCTCCAAATGGGTAAAATAGCCTTTGTTTTTTCCGGTCAGGGTGCTCAGCGCCCCGGCATGGGGAAGGATATATACGACGCCTCTGCCGCTGCAAGAGAGGTATTTGAAAAGCTCGACCGGATAAGGCCGGGCACCTCTGCCATGTGCTTTGAGGGCAGCGATGAAGAACTTATGCAGACCAAAAACACCCAGCCCTGCCTTTTCGCAGTTGAAATGGCTGCCGCAGCCGCTCTCAAGGA
>CADBTF010000228.1 GCA_902797485.1 uncultured Ruminococcus sp.
AAAAAAGCGGTTCATTTTAGAAGCAGTGTCCCACCAATAATCATGGTTGCCCTTGGAGATGATCTTTCTTCCGGGAAGGTCATCAATGAACTTCATATCGTTGTAGCAGTCCTTAATGGACATAGACCAGGAAATATCACCGGGGAGGACCACTGTGTCCTCCGGTTTTATTTTTCGTTTCCAGTTATATTCAAGTCTTTCAACATAATTTTCCCAGCCGCCAAAAATATCCATTGGCTTTTCTACCGAAAGGGGAAGATGCAGGTCAGCGATAACAAATAAACTCATCAAGCTCTCCTTCTAAATGTATATTCCCTGAGCATAGGGGAATAATACTATCATAAAATCGAAAGGTGGGAAAACAATGTCAAAGAACACTTTAAGCTCTGTAAAATGTGATGTTACAAGCTGTGCTCATAATGTAGACGGGCAGGAATGCAGCGCAAAGGGTATCAGCGTATGCAGAACCTGCTCATGCCCCGACTGCCCTGACGAGACCCTTTGCAGGACCTTTAAGGCAAGAGAAGAATAAGCATCAAGAAATGCGCCTGTGAAATGCCACAGGCGCAGCTTTATTATTCCTTGATACCGAGTGTCTCAAACACATAGTTCTTCATGTCTGTCTTGTCGATAGTCTTGCTGAAGCGTATCTCCTTATCCTTGAGTGCAGCAAGAGATGCAGGAACAGGCAGCTTTGAGGCATCAGCCAGCTTGTCAACGAGGGTAAACTCGTCAGCGTCAGTATCAACGCCGATAGCAGACAGCACAGAGCCTGAGAACTTATAGGGGCTTGCAGTAGAAGCGATGACTGTTATTGTCTCATCATTGGTGGCAGCCTTATAATCCTGATAAACCTTAACTGCAACAGCTGTGTGAGTATCGCAGGTATAGGAATACTTATCATAGATGCCCTTGATGCAGGCCTTTGTCTGCTCATCATCACAGAAGCCGGCATAGAATTCCTCAGAGAGTACCTTCTTGACATCGTCGGTGACTTCATATCTGCCCTCAGAAGCAAGCTTGCCGAACCAGTCTCTTATAGCAGAATCGTCCTCACCGGAAAGGTGATAGAGAAGCCTTTCAAGATTAGAGGAGATAAGAATATCCATAGAGGGAGAAATTGTGGTATAGAACTTTCTGTTTCTGTCATAGATACCGGTCTTGATAAAATCGGTAAGAACGTTATTGGAGTTGGAGGCGCAGATAAGCTTGTTCACCGGAACGCCCATTTTCTTGGCATAGTAGCCGGCAAGAATGTTTCCGAAATTGCCGGTAGGAACTACGATATTGATAGGCTCGCCAAGGTCGATAGCCTGATCCTCCACAAGCTGGGCATAGGTGGAAACATAATAGATGATCTGCGGTGCAAGGCGGCCCCAGTTAATGGAATTAGCAGAGCTGAACTGCATTCCGTTAGCAGCAAGGGTGTCTGCTATCTCAGCGTTAGTGAAGATCGCCTTTACGCCGTTCTGTGCGTCGTCGAAGTTGCCCCTGATAGCGCAAACGCCGACATTTGCGCCCTCCTGAGTGGTCATCTGCTTTTTCTGCATAGCAGATACTCCGTCGTCCGGGTAGAACACAAGAATTTCAGTGTCCGGAACTTCCTTGAAGCCCTCAAGAGCCGCCTTTCCGGTATCACCGGAGGTAGCAACAAGAATAACTATCTTCTTGCCAAGGTCAAGCTTCTTGGCAGAGGTCGTCAGCAGGTATGGCAGTATCTGCAATGCCATATCCTTGAATGCGCAGGTAGGGCCATGCCACAGCTCAAGCATATAGGTGCCGTTAAAGAGGTGAGCAAGCTCGCAGATATTGTTGGTGTCAAAGTTCTTATCGTTATATGCGTTATCTACGCAATAGTGTATCTCGCTATCGGTAAAGTCAGTCAGGTATTTGGAAAATACGAAGAAGGCTCTTTCTGCATAGGCCATCTTTCCTAGAGCCTTGATGTCCTCAAGAGAGACAGCGGGTATCTCGGAGGGAACAAAAAGTCCGCCGTCCTTGGAAATGCCCTGAGCTATAGCCTGAGCAGAGGTAACATTCACAGAACTGTTTCTTGTGCTTTTGTAATACATAATAATTCACCTTTCCTTATATACCGGCCGCAAAGCCGTTTACTTACTTGAATCGAATGCAGCAACATAATACTTCATGCTCATTCTGCCGCTGCTTTTCAGCTCTACGGCAGCCACATCGAAGCGGCAGCATTTATCCACGCTCTGCTGCGAAACATAGCTTTCTGCCGCAAATATCAGATGCTTTTTCTTGGCAGGAGTTATAGCCTCCTCGCCGGAGACCATTGCCCCCTCCTTGCGGAGCTTGACCTCCACAAAAGCTATCACATCATTTTTCTCAGCGATTATGTCTATCTCCCCGCCACGCACTGTGTAGTTGCGCTCAAGGATCTGATAGCCGTTTTTCTGCAAGAACTCACAGACCATATTCTCGCCGAGATCACCTATTTTTCTGTTATTCGGCATCTTGCTTCGCCTTTTTTGCGTAATACTTTTTCAGGAAGCTTGGCCTGTGTACCGGGCTTTCACCGAATTGATCGAGCATCTGATAATGAAGCTTAGTGCCGTAGCCCTTATGCTTTTCAAACTGCCACTGAGGATATTTTACTGCAAGCTCCTTCATGTATCTGTCTCTGGCCACTTTTGCGAGAATCGAAGCCGCAGCGATCGCCTGGCTCGTACCGTCGCCTTTGACAATAGCTTCACTGTCCGCCTCGAATTCAGGGGGCTGATTGCCGTCGATCAGAATAATATCAGGCTTGATCTGTAGCCCTGCAACTGCCCGCTGCATGGCAAGCTTGGCAGCTTCAAGTATATTAAGCTTTTCTATCTCGTCAACAGAGGCCGTGGCGATGCACCATGCCAAAGCCTTTTCTATTATTTCGTCAAAGAGCTTTTCACGTTTCTTTTCGGTAAGCTTCTTGCTGTCGTTTATCTCATCTAAAACAACGCCCTCCGGGAATATGACCGCAGCGGCATAAACATCGCCTGCCAGCGGGCCACGGCCTGCTTCGTCTACTCCGCAGATATGCTTATATCTATCCCGGTAGGTGTTATCGAACTCAAAAAGTGTCATATCAGTCACCTCGGCCTTTCTAAAGACAGCCTTCCAAGCTTGCCGCTCCTGAACTCGTCCAGCACAGTTATGGCTGCTCTTTCGGTATTGATCTCTCCGCCAGAAATGAGAAATCCCCGTTTCTTTCCTATTCGCTGCAAAATCTCAAAGCCCTGCACACAGCCGATAGTTTCATCATCATTCTCAGGAATATCCTCGGCTTCGATGCCGTATCGCTCTGTAATAAGATCGGGGTATTCCTTATTCATATATTCCAGAAAGCGACAGGCCAGATACTCAATATCGGTGATCGTGTCCTTGACAGCGCCGGTAAAAGCAAGCATTTCGCCCACACGCTTATCCTCAAACTTAGGCCAAAGCACACCGGGCATATCAAGCAGCTCCATGTTATCCTCTAATGTCACCCACTGCTTTCCTCTGGTAACTCCCGGCCTGTCCTCCACCTTGGCACGCTTGGCACCTGCCAGCCTGTTGATAAAGGAACTCTTCCCCACATTCGGGATACCGACTATCATAAGTCTGATGGGCCTGCCGGTCATGCCGTGAGCCTCCCACTGGGCCAGCTTATCTTTCATAAGCTCCTTCAGCGCAGCCTGAAATTTATTTACATTTTTGCCGCTTCTGCAATCAGTAGCAATAGCAGTTATACCCTTGCGCTTGTAATAGTCGAGCCACATGGAGGTAACGGTCTCGTCAGCGGCATCTGCCTTATTCAAAAGCAGCAGTCTGGGTTTTGAGCCCACAAGCCTGTCCATTTCAGGGTTGCGGCTGGAATAAGGTATCCTTGCATCGGTGATCTCCACAACTACATCAACAAGCTTTAAGTTGGACTGCATTATGCGTCTGGTCTTGGCCATGTGGCCCGGGAACCATTGCACATTCGCTTCTCTGCTCATAAAGATCACCTCCATTGTTTATTTGATCGTTCCAAGCTTGCCCTCTTTTGAATAAAGCCGGAACACTGCCTTTCCTATTATCTCGTCTCTTGTGACGAAGCCGAATATTCTTCCGTCAGTGGAATGATTGCGGTTATCCCCAAGCACCAGATACTTATTAAAAGGCACCCTATACACATAGCGCTTGGAAGCTTCGTCATAGAACACATCAGCGAAGGCTTCCCGCTCATTCATAGTCTCTCTGACATACGGCTCCTCAAGGCGCTCGCCGTTTACATAGACTGCATTTTCTTTATAATCAATTTCCACCACATCATTAGCCACGCCGATTATTCGTTTGACTATGATCTCTTTCATATTCTCGGAATTGATTATGACCACATCTCCCCGCTTGGGGGTATACATAAATTTGAAGCTGATAAGTCTGTCACCGTTAAAGAGTGTATTCTCCATGCTTTCGCCCACAACAGAAACGTTGTTCAGGACAAAGGTAAAAACACAGATAAACACAAACACTGCGATAATGACAGGCTCAATAAAATCAAAGATATTATCAAAGAGCTTTGACGCCTTACCTGCTCTCATTCAGCTTATAGAGCCAAAGCTCTTGAAGGGCAGGAACCTGAAAAATGCTTTGCCGAGAATATCCTCAAGGGGAACAAAACCCACATAAGAGGAGCGGCTGTCAGTCGAATGATTTCTGTTGTCACCAAGGGCAAAGACTGTTCCCTCCGGCACCTCATAAGAATAGACGTTGTCATCAGTCATATAGCTTTGGTCAAAAACTATGAGCCCACCCATCATAGCCTCACCGAGATAGGTCTCGTCAAGCTTCTCGCCGTTAACTGTGACTGTGTTATTATTATAGTCGATAACTACCTTATCTCCGGCAACGCCTATGCAGCGCTTGATAATGCACTTGTTCAGGCCCTTGGAATTGCACACGATAATATCTCCCCGTTCGGGCGTATAATTCAGGTGTGTGAGAATAAGGCGGTCTCCGTCGGTAAGAGTCGGGTTCATTGAAGGCCCGGAAACCTCAACAACTCTTAAAAAGAATATAAAAACCAAAATGACCGCAAAGATAGCGACCACAAAGGCCTCGACCCAATCCAGCAGTTCATCAACAAGAGCGGGCTTTTCTTCTTCTATTGCAACAGTTCCGGTATTTATTTCATCAGCCATTTGCATAACCTCATTCCGTGTTAATCTATACCATAATATTATAACAAATTAGATCAAAGATTTCAAGTGCAAAAATGAAAAAATAACCAATACTACATATATTTTTTTGTACATAACGCAAAAAGAGCACCGCCATTCAGCGATGCTCTTAATTGCAAGCTTACTTAACGAGCTCCTTGACCTTAGCGGCCTTACCAACTCTCTTGCGGAGATAGTACAGCTTAGCGCGGCGAACCTTACCGCTTCTAACGACCTCTACCTTCTCAACTACAGGGGAGTGTACAGGGAAAACTCTTTCGATACCGCAGCCATGAGCAACACGACGAACAGTAAATGTCTCGTGAATGCCGCCATGCTTCTTAGCGATAACAGTACCCTCGAAGATCTGGATCCTCGATTTGTCTCCCTCAGCGATCCTGACGTGTACCTTAACGGTATCACCAACGTTGACTACGGGTGCATTTTCCTTCATGCTTGAGTTTGAAATCAGTTTTAAAGCGTCCACTTTAAATACCCTCCTATTGTTTTCAGATGTTCATACACTTTATCGCAGGCAGTGGCCTGCAAAGCCAGAGGACTATCCGCTTTAATGTCGTCCCGATGTTCACGGGGGTTGGCATTAACTCTCGTCGGCCAAAGCCGACGGTAATTCAAATGCTTAAATATTATACCATATATTGTGATCTATTTCAAGTCCGCATCATATAAATTTTTCGCCTGATTTTGTCAGGATTTTTGTGCGAGTTGTATAAATTGAATCGATTTCAAAGCCAAGATAGTTTTCAAAGGCCTGGGTCACAACATTGGTATTTAGATTAAACTCATTCCCTGCCGGGAGCCTGACAGCTATAACTGCCTCATCACTCTCCGGCTCGCAGGAGATCAGGGTGATGTGCGGCTTTATATCCACAAGGTTAACGCCTCTGCGCTTGGTGCGTTTTTCTATCTCTATCTTCTCCTGCCCGAGAAATCTTTTGAAAGCCTTGACGGTTTCTTCGCCGGTTAATTTGGTTTTGATACGCATAACATATTCAGCGGCGGCTATCTCGGTATGCTTCATGACCGGCTCCCCTGCCGAAAGTATCCTCAGGCCCTCAGGCATCTGCGCATTGATGCGGTCTCTCAGTTCCTCAAAGCCAAGCTTTTCCACAAGGGCAATGTCCAGAAGCTCAACGCTTGAATCTATGCCCAAAGACAGAGCCAAAGGGAACATCAGATAGGCATGGGGGTTGAAGCCCTGAGTGTACCACAAAGGAATATCCGCACGCTTGAACACCCGCTGAAAGGCTCTCATAAGGTCAAGGTGAGAGATGTATCTTGCTCTCCCCTTTTTCTCGAATATCAGACGGTATTCATATCTTATGATGCGAAGAGACTGATTCTTCGGCACAAGCATTTCAGCCACAGTAAACACCTCCGCACTCTTTCTTGATGCCGCAGCCTGAGCAGCCCTCGGCACAGTTGCGGGTGGTCTTGGCTTCGTGGGCTTTCTTGTTCTCATTGACAAGGAACCGGCGGGAGATCATATAGTCAAGGTGTGACCATGGCATTATCTCCTCATAGCTTCTGCGCCTGTTGGCATAAAAGGCAGTATCGGTGTTACATTCCCGGAAGGCCTCCTGCCACAGGTCAAAGCGAAAATATTCGTCCCAGCTGTCTAAGGTACAGCCCTTTTTCCAAGCGCAGTATATAGCTTTTGAAAGCCTTCTGTCTCCTCTGGCAAGAACTCCCTCCAGCACTGAAACGTTCTGCTGATGATAGCTGACCTTGATCTTCTTTGAGGATATGTTGTCAAGCAAATGGCCTTGCTTATGCTTGATCTCCTCAGGGGTGGACTGGGGCTCAAACTCAAAGGGGGTAAAGGGCTTGGGAACAAAGGTAGAAGCAGACACAGAGACCTGAACACTCTTTCCTCTCTGCTCCTTGGGTATCTCGTAGTAAAGGTCCACCACACGCTGGGCAAGCTCTGCAATGCCTTTGATGTCCTCATCGGTCTCCTCCGGCAGGCCAAGCATAAAATATAGCTTTACATTCTGGTAGCCCTCAGAAAAGGCAAGGCGGCAGGTGCGGATTATTTCCTCCTCAGTGATGTTTTTGTTTATAACATCTCTAAGCCTTTGAGTGCCGGCTTCGGGAGCAAATGTGAGTCCGCTTTTTCGGACAGCAGCGATTCGGTCAACTATCTCCTTGCTCATGGTATCTATTCTGAGTGAGGGCAGAGAGAGATTGATCTTTTCTTTATCTGTATAGTCAGAAAGGCGTGTGAGCAGCTCAGTTATCTTCGTATGGTCGCTGGTAGAGAGTGATGACAAAGACACCTGCTCATAGCCGGTCTGCTCACAGAGGGATTTTGTCTCACGCTCGATAGTATCTATATTCTTTTCACGGAACGGGCGGTAGATAAACCCGGCCTGGCAAAAGCGGCAGCCTCTGATGCACCCCCGCAGCACCTCCACCACAACTCTGTCGTGGACGATCTCAGTGAAAGGCACAACAAAGCTGTCAGGGTAATAGGCGTGGTCGAAATCAGGTATTACACGCTTGGTGATCTTGGGCTTGGCCTCCGGAACATTCGGAGTGATCGAAGAAACTGTTCCGTCCTCGTTATAGGCCACATCATAGAACTGCGGCACATAGATGCCTTCGATTCTGGCAGCCTCCCGCAGGAACTGCTCCTTTGTCGGGCAGGAGGGCTTCATTTTCTCATAAAGCCTCATAAGCTCAAGGTTGACTTCCTCGCCCTCGCCCAAAATGAACAGGTCAAAGAAATCCGCCATTGGCTCCGGATTGCAGACGCAGGGTCCGCCGCCGACAACTATAGGCGTTAAAGCCTTTCTGTCCTTGGCATACACGGGAAGGCCGGCAAGGTCAAGCATTTCAAGCACGTTTGTAAAGGACAGTTCATATTGCAGAGTAAAGCCTATAAAGTCAAAATCCCTGATAGGGTCAAGGCTTTCCAAAGCATACAACGGAATGTTATTCTTCCGCATATGGGCTTCAAAATCCTTTTCAGGCATGAACACCCGCTCACACCAATAATTGGGAACAGCATTTTTCAGCCCGTAAAGTATCTTCATTCCAAGATGTGACATTCCAACATCATAAACGTCAGGAAAGCAAAAAGCGAACCGGACATCTACCTTATCCTTATCCTTTACTACACTTCCCAGCTCACCGCCTATGTAGCGGGCGGGCTTCTGTGTCTTTAAAAGCAGCTGCTCAATTTTTTCCTTTATTTCCTTCAAAGCTATCCTCCGTTATTTACAACACAATCAACAATTATTATCAATAAGGTCGCAGCAAGCGACACTGGCATCTCACCCCGGCACACAGAAAGCACAGCCAAAAGCAAAAATGGACTCAGCAAGGTTATCTGCAAAGCCAGCGGAGGCTCAGCGCAGAACAGTTCCTCATAAAGCCTTCCGCCGTCAAAGTAGCGGAAAGGCAAAAGATTAAAGGCTCCCAAAAGCAGATTAACTCCTGTAAATACCGAGCCCAGCCCCCACAGCCAGCCCAGCAGCGCAAGACTGAGATTTACCAAAACTCCTGCCAGCAGTATCACTGCTGCCCTGCACTTTGAGCAGCGGAGCCCTCTCTCAGGGAGCATTATCCCTCCAGCGTAGAATGTGATACTTTCGGGTGGCCGGTCAAGGGCTGTCATTGCAATGATATGCCCCAGCTCATGGGCCAGCGAGCACAGCAGAGCCGATATAAGCTCCCACTGGCAGTTCCCGGCAGCGGCTGCCGAAAAACCTATAACTGCAAAAAATGCAAAGGTAAAACGCAGCCTTATCTTAAAAAGCAAGATCTCAAGCATATAGTTATCACCTATTAAACTATACGCTTGAAATCACTTGATAATTCAGACTAAAGAAAACTGCTTTGCATAGGCTTCGATCTGCTGCTCATAATCAGCGGGGCCGTTTTTATGGAGCTGATCAAGATACTCATGCTTTTTAAGGTTATCGTAATTGTCTATCCCTGCTATCAGGTAGACTGCAATATTTGAGCAGTGGTCTGAAATACGCTCAACGTTAGTGAGAATATCCAGAAAATAAACGCCGGTCTCTATATTGCATTCGCCCTTTTTGGAGCGCTCGATATGTACGGATTTAAGCTCCTCAACAAGCCTGTCAACGACCTCCTCCAAAGGCTCAACAGATTTCAGCACCTTCATATCCAAAGTCTTTGTGGATTCGATAGCCAGCCGGATAATCTCAGAGACAGCGTCGCACAGCACATTTAGCTCAAACATGGCACGGTCTGAGAAACGGTCCTCATTTTCGTAAAGAGTCTCGGCGGTCTCCATAATGTTTATGGTGTAGTCACCGATCCTCTCAAACTCGGAGATAAGGTGCAGCAGAGTTGTTGTCATGAGGTTTTCGTGTTCATTGAGGCTCTGGTCATTGAGCTTGATAAGATACTGGCCCACTCTGTCCTCAAGCCTGTCTATGGAGGCTTCCCGCTCATTGATCTTTTCGACCTCCTTTAGGTCGAAATTGTCAAACAGACCCCTGACAGCTGCAAAATTCTTCTGCCCGTAGATGCCCATTTGCACCACAGCCTCAGTAGCCTGCGCAAGGGCAACGTTAGGTGTCAGCAGGAAACGCTCGTCGAGAAGATCCTCCTTGGAGAGCTTATCCTCTTCCTCGTCACCGGGCTTATCCCTGACTGTAAAGCACACAAGCTTTTCAAGCAAGCCGGCAAAGGGAATAAATATCATTGTTACCACCACATTGAAGATAGTATGGAAATTCGCTATATCGCCGGTGGTAAACTCCTTGCTCCAGAAGGGCCAGCCCACCACATACTGGATTATGTAAATAGCGATCAGGAAGATTACAGTTCCCAGCAGATTGAAATAGAAATGAAGCATAGCTGCACGCTTAGCGTTCTTGGAGGAATTGATGCTGGAAACAAGGGGGGTGGAGCAGGTGCCGATATTGGTTCCCATGATGATCGGGAAGGCAGAAGCAAAGGTGATAGCGCCTGTGCCTGCTCCGGAGATAGCCTGCAAGATACCCACAGTAGCAGCGGAGCTTTGGGTCAGCACTGTAACGATAGCTCCTGTCAGCACGCCTAAGATCGGGTTTTCAAGGGTATTGAAGATCTTCTTGAAGCCGTCCCAGTCTGCCAGCGGAGCAACTGCTGTCTGCATATTTATCATACCGGTAAAGAGTATAGCAATACCCAGCAGTATCTCACCCTTATACTTCTGCTTGTTTTTCTTGGCAGTCATGATTATCAGGATACCGGCAAGGGCAAGCACCGCAGAGAAATTAACAGGCGTCAGAAGTGAGATAAAGAAATTGCTGTTGGAAGCAGTATCTATTTTGGCTAATCTGAGGATCTGCGCTGTTATGGTGGTGCCGATATTTGCGCCCATAATTATGCCCACAGCCCCACGGAGCTTTAACAAGCCGGCATTGCAAAGTCCCACAACTATGACAGTAGTAGCCGTTGAGGACTGCACTGCAGCTGTTACCAAGGCACCGAACAGCACTGAAACAAAAATATTGCCGGACATTTTGGCAAGGACCTTCTCCATTAGTCCGCCGGAGGCCTTTTCAAGACCGGTGCTGAGAATGTTCATTCCGAACAGGAAGAAGGCAAGCCCTCCTGCTACCTGAACAACACCCCAGAATACGTCCATCAAATCACATCCTAAAAATCTTTAAAAGGTCGATAAAATAAGCAAAGCCAAGCCGTCACAGTAATGGCGACGGCATTGGCTTATTTTTCACATTTTTCCTGAAACTGTCAATCGGTTAAGAGCACGTTTAAGACGCTGCTCGGCGTGTCGGAATTCCTTGTCGCTGGCTCTGGCAGCAAGCTCACGCTCAGCACGCTCCTTGGAACGCTCTGCTCTGGCAACGTCAATATCCTCAGCCCACTCTACGGCAGTAGTCACAACAGTTACTATATTATTTTCAGACTTGACAATGCCGGAAGAAACCGCAGCAATGCGAAAATCCGTTCCGTTTTCAGAGATCTTCAACGGAGACGGCACCACATTCGCAACATAAGGCGTATGGCCGGCAAGTATGCCAACATTACCGGCAGCAGTCTTGGCAATGATCTGAACTGCCTCCCCCTCGTAGAATATCTTTTCAGGGGTTATGATTTTAAGCTTAAATGTATTCATATACAAACCTCAGCTTGAGATTAGTCCTCTTCAGATTTCTTGGCCTTCTCCACGGCCTCCTCGATAGTGCCAACAAACAGGAAGGCAGATTCCGGCAGGTCATCATGCTTGCCTTCGATGATCTCTTTAAAGCCGCGGATAGTTTCCTTGATTGGAACATACTTACCCTGCATACCGGTGAACTGCTCAGCTACAGAGAAGGGCTGCGAGAGGAAACGCTGAATCTTTCTTGCACGGCTGACTGTCAGTTTATCCTCGTCGGAAAGCTCGTCCATACCCATAATGGCAATAATATCCTGCAGCTCCTTATAGCGCTGCAAAATAGACTGTACATCTCTTGCCACCTGATAATGCTCACTGCCCACGATCTCAGGAGTGAGGATCCTTGAGTTGGATTCCAGCGGATCAACTGCGGGGTAGATACCCAGTGAAGCTATGCTTCTGGAAAGAACGGTGGTAGCATCAAGGTGAGCAAAGGTGGTAGCCGGAGCAGGGTCAGTCAGGTCGTCGGCAGGAACATAAACTGCCTGAACAGAGGTGATAGAGCCCTTCTTGGTGGAGGTGATCCTCTCCTGCAGGGCACCCATTTCTGTGGCAAGAGTAGGCTGGTAGCCAACGGCAGAGGGCATTCTTCCCAGCAGAGCAGACACTTCAGAGCCTGCCTGAGTGAAACGGAAGATGTTATCAATAAACAGCAGCACGTCCTGACCCTCAACATCTCTGAAATATTCAGCCATAGTAAGCCCGGAAAGGCCGACTCTCATTCTTGCTCCGGGGGGCTCGTTCATCTGACCGTAAACAAGGACGGTCTTATCAATAACTCCGGATTCGATCATTTCGTTGTAAAGGTCATTGCCTTCACGGGTTCGTTCGCCAACGCCGGTAAATACAGAGATACCGCCGTGCTGCTTGGCAATGTTGTTGATAAGCTCCATGATAAGTACAGTCTTGCCAACTCCTGCGCCGCCGAACAGACCGATCTTTCCGCCTTTAAGATAAGGGGCTATCAAGTCAACGACCTTGATGCCTGTTTCAAGCACTTCGTTTGAAGCCTTCTGCTCCTCATAGGAGGGGGGCTCACGGTGGATCTCCCAGCGCTCCTTGGTATCCGGAGCAGGCTTATTGTCAACAGGCTCTCCGAGAAGATTGAACATTCTCGAAAGGGTTTCCTTGCCGACAGGCACGCTGATAGCCTTGCCGGTATCAACAGCCTCTGTGCCTCTTACAAGGCCGTCTGTTGAGGACATAGCGATACATCTGACTACGTTGTCGCCTATATGCTGAGCGACCTCAACGGTGAGCTTCTGGCCGTTAAGCTCTATTTCAACTGCATTGAGAAGGTCTGGCAGGTGATCCTTTTCAAAGCGGATATCAACTACCGCTCCGACGATCTGGACTACCTTGCCAATGTTTTTGCTATCCATTCTATATTTTCACGCCTTTCAAAAAGCTTTTTTTAAAGCGGTCTGTAATTATTCCTTGCCCTTTTTGCTATTCTTCTTCCGGAAGATGCTTCCCACAACGTAGAACACAGCAGATACTATTATCCAGAGCACAAAGGGAACAACAGCATCAGAGACAAACTCAAAGCTGAACTTGTCGCCGTCACTGATACGGTTAAAGATATTCAGAAATCCCACAAAGACCACGTCCTCGATAAGAGAAAGAATGATCTTGGTCAACAAATTATTCATAGCTCTCTAAACCTTTCTATAATCTGAATACAGGTGTCCGGTGCTATTCACTGTCATTGAGACTGGCGGAGCTTATTTCTGTCAGTTCCTGAGTTATCATAGCCTGTCTTGCTCTGTTATACAGCAGCGACAGATTATTTATCATTTCCTCGGCATTGTCGCTGGCGGACTCCATAGCTGTTCTTCTTGCAGCCTGCTCGGAGGCAAAGGAATCCACCACAGCCGCATAGATAAGCCCGGTCAGATACTGGGGGATAAGCCCGTCAAAGACCTCCTCCGGGGAGGGATCATATTCTGTCAGAGACTTTGATCTCACACCTGTAGCAAGGTCCTGCACCGGCAGAACAGATACAGCCACCGGCTCCTGTGTCAGGGCTGATACAAAGGTGGTATAGACCATATCCACCTGGTCGTAGTAGGCGCAGCGGAACTTTTCAATGATCTCGTCGGCAATATCCTCTGCGTCAACTATATTCAGACTTTCCGCCACCTGCGGGAACCTGCCCACCACATCATAGCCTCGCTTTTCGCAGTATTCAACAGCCTTTCTGCCCACACAGATAACTGAGACCTTCTCTTTCTTCTCAAGCAGTTCTTCGACCTTCTGAGAAGCAAGTTTAAGCACATTGGAGTTAAAGCCGCCTGCAAGACCTCTGTCTCCTGCGATAACTACAAACAGGGTAGATTTCAAGACCTTTTTCTTGGTATATATAGACGTAAATGCGGGGTCGTTGGAGATGTCACTCATTGTATCATAGAGGGCAGCAAAGAAGGGCTGAGCTGCAAGAGCTCTTTCCTTGGCACGCCTGAGCTTACTGGAAGCCACAAGCTGCATGGCCTTTGTTATCTGCATTGTGCTCTCGACACTTTTGATACGCCGCTTGACGTCCTTCATATTTGCAGTTGCCATATTCGGCGCAGACCTCCCTTACTTAGTCTGGAGATATTTTTCCACAAATTCTTTCAGTGCGTCCTTGAGCTCGGTTTCTGTTTCCTTTGAAAGCTCGCCAGTTTCACGCAGGTTTTTGCAGACATCCGGGTGAGCGGATTCAACATAATCAAAAAGCTCTGCCTCAAATTCCTTGACATCACCGACTGCGATCTTTTTCAGGTAGTTGTTTACAACAGCATAGATGATGATGACCTGATGCTCAACAGGCAGCGGAGAATTCCTGTCCTGCTTCAGCACCTCGACGATACGCTCGCCCTGAGCGAGCCTGTCCTTGGTGTCCTTGTCAAGGTCACTGCCGAACTGGGAGAAGGCCTGCAGCTCACGGTACTGGGAATAGAGCAGCTTCAAGGAGCCCGATACCTTCTTCATAGCCTTGATCTGTGCGGAGCCTCCTACACGGGATACAGATATACCTGGGTTTACTGCCGGTCTTACGCCGGAGAAGAACAGCTCGCTCTCAAGGAAGATCTGTCCGTCGGTTATTGATATAACATTTGTAGGGATATATGCGGAAACGTCGCCCGCCTGGGTCTCTATGATCGGCAGAGCGGTAATGGAGCCGCCGCCGTAATCCTTGTTAAGATTGCAGGCGCGTTCAAGAAGTCTCGAATGGAGATAGAATACATCGCCGGGGTACGCCTCACGTCCGGTAGGTCTTTTCAGCAGCAGAGACATAGTTCTGTATGCCACAGCGTGCTTTGAAAGGTCATCATAAACGCAAAGCACGTCCTTGCCCTGGAGCATGAAATACTCAGCCATTGCAACGCCGGAATAAGGCGCTATGTATTGCAGCGGAGCCATTTCAGAGGCGGTAGCAGATACCACGATAGAATACTCCATTGCGCCGGCCTTTTCAAGTGTGTCAACTACGTTTGCAACTGTTGAACGCTTCTGGCCGATAGCCACATATATACAAATAACATCCTTGCCCTTCTGGTTGATGATCGTATCAAGGGCGATAGAGGTCTTGCCGGTCTGTCTGTCTCCGATAATAAGCTCACGCTGACCCCTGCCAATGGGTATCATAGAATCTATAGCCTTGATACCTGTTTGCAGCGGGCGGTTTACAGACTGCCTGGTAATGATGCCGTAGGCCGGGCTTTCGATAGGTCTGGTCTTGTCAGTAAGGATAGCGCCCTTTCCGTCGATAGGCTGGCCCAAGGCATTTACAACTCTGCCCATAAGCGCTTCGCCCACCGGCACAGAAACGATCCTGCCGGTCCTTTTAACGGCTCCGCCCTCTCTGATGCCGTCATCAGAGCCCAGCAGAACAGCACCGACAAAATCCTGTTCCAGGTTAAGTGCCATGCCCATAGTCTTGTTTTCAAATTCTATAAGCTCACCCGACATACAGCGTTCAAGCCCGTGAACTCTTGCGATACCGTCACCCACAGTAACAACTGTTCCGGTATCGGTCAGCTCGACCTTTGACCTGTAGTCCTTGATCTGCTGTTTGATTATGCCGGTTATTTCATCAGGACGTAATTTCATAGTATGTCCTTCCCTTTCATTTAATTAAGCGATAGTTGAATCTATTTGTGCCTTCAGCTTTTCCAGCTTGCCCTTTACGCTTGAATCCAGCTCTGCGCCTTCATATCTGACGATAATACCGCCAATAAGGGTCTTGTCAACGCTCTGCTTCATAATGACCTTTTTATCAAGGACCTTTTCAAGCTTTTGTTTAAGCTTTTCAGACAGCTCCCCGCTCATAGGCATAGCAGTAATAACGCTGACTTCAAGGATCCCCTGTTTTTTATAGTAAAGCGCTTTATACTCCCGGCAGATCTGCGGCACAAAGCCCGCCCTGCCCTTTTCAGCCGTAAGGCACAAAAAGTCAAGCACAGTATCACTCACCCTGCCGGAGAAGATGCTTTCAAGCAGCTGCTTTTTTTCATCAGCTCCCACCAGCGGTGATCTCAGCACCTTAACGAATTCCTCGTTAGCCTCAAAGATCTCACCGACAGCTTCAAGCTCCTCACAAGCCTCTGCTTCAATGCCCTGCTCTGTGCAAAGCTCAAACACAGCCTCTGCGTAAACATTCTTTAAGCTCTCTGCCATTACTGCTCACCTACACGGTCAATAAAGCTTTCGATCAGCTTTTCGTTATCCTTGACGCTGATTTCCTTCTCAGCAACAGCCGACGCAGCAGAAATAGCGATCTCTGCAATCTCGTCCTTGATCTGATTTACTGCGATCTTCTTTTCACGCTCGATCTCACTGTTGGCATTATCCACAATGCCCTTAGCCTCAGCTCTGGCCTCGGCAATGATCTCATCAGAGCGGTTCTGAGCCTTAACGGTGGCAGCACGCACGATCTCTGCGCCCTCCTCCTTAGCCTTGCCGATCTTTTCATCATACTCGGCAGCAAGGCTTTCGGCTTTCTTCTGGGCCTCGTCAGCGTTTTTATAGCTCTCGGCTATTTCGCTCTGACGGTCATCAATGACCTTATTTACCTTATCGAAAAGAAAATGCTTCAGAACAAGAAAGAGAATCAGCGTATTGCACAGAGTAAGCACGATCGTCGCCGGATCTATAGTTAAAAACTCTGTAACCTTAGCAAATTCCATTTATGTCCCTCCCGTCCGCAATGGCTTAGGATCAAAGCTTGCCAATGAACGGATTAGCGAACATAAGTATAAGTGCAACAACGAACGCATAAATACCGGTAGACTCAGCCATAGCAACGCCAATGAACATAGTTCTTGTGCAGTCGCCCTTAGCCTCGGGCTGCCTTGCAATGGATTCAATAGTCTTACCTACAGCGTAGCCTTCACCGATACCGGGGCCGATACCTGCTATCATAGCAAGGCCTGCGCCGATCGCAGAACAACCAAGTACAAATGCTTTTTCTGTCAACATATTTTATTCCTCCGTTTAAATGATTATCTTTTATTTAACCCTCGTCAGCGCTGGAAACATAGACCATTGTCAGCGTTGCGAAGATATATGCCTGGATACAGCCTGAAAACAGGTCGAAATAGATAGAGAGCACTGCCGGAATGAACAGCTGTGCCACATTGATGCCGATGCCTCCGAATTCAAAGGCAAGGTGAATGAGCCTTGAAACTCCTGCCAGAGCGCTGTAGATAAGAGTAGTGATAACAGCGCCGCCGGAGATATTTCCGAACATACGGAATGCCATGGAAAGCGGAGTTGCCACCTCACTGAGGATATTCAGCGGTAGCATTACGAATATCGGTGAAGCAAAGCCCTTGAAATATCCAAGCACTCCGCCGGACTTTATCTTGTAGAAGGTAATGAGGATAAATGTCATCAGTGCCCATGTGAGGGGAACGTTAAAATCAGCAGTCATAGACCTGAGCCCCAGCAGAGATACCAGTGCTCCCAAGACCGCATATACAAGCAGAGTGGCTATATAGGGGGCATAGTGCTTCCATTTTTTGCCCATGGTAGTCTCTACCATATTGTTTACAAAGCCCACAAACATTTCAGCAACTATCTGCCGCTTCTTGGTGGGGACCTTTGAGAGCCCCTTTGTGAGAAACAGGCACAGCAGCAGCACCGCAACAATTATCAGCCAGCCGATAACTATAGTCTCGGTTATATCTATCCCGCCGAAGATAGGCAGTGTAAAGGCGACCTTTGCGCCTTGTCCTATACCGTCCATAGAACTATTCCTTTCCGAAATAATTTATACCGAGAAAATGGTCAAACGACAAGAATATTCTCGGAAAAAGCTGCGGGACCAAAACTCCCGCAACACTGATATACCCAGTGAAGAAGCCCGCAGCGCAAAGCGCAGTCAGAACTGCCAGCCTGATGCCGTAGCAGCTCATCATCAAGCGCTTGGCACGCTTCTGGTCACACTCGACAGCCTTATTGCAGGTGGCTGCAAGGTATCTGAGACCCAGGCAGGCATTTACCCCGCCCACAGCAAAGCCGATAAGATTTCTCAGCTCAAAGCCGCTGATGAGGGTGAACATAAAGCAGACAAGGCTGCCAAGCATCATAGCTTTACAAAGCCTTGCAGCGATTGGCATAAGGCCGGCGCTGTCGTTATTCACCTTTGAAGCGACGTTCATAGCAGCACCTCATTTGCCACACAGCTCAGACGAATATCCACTTAAAGTTTATTATAGCATACAGCAAAGTATTTTTAAAGTGGTGAGCAAGAAACTGCCGAAAAATTTTACCTTTTGTACAACATCTTTCAACATTCATTATAGGTATTTTATTAAGTGCTCCTAAAAAGGGAATGCGGCAGCCTCAAATAAACGAAGCGCCGCATTATGGGGTGGGGGAAAATAATAAGAACTATCATTAAATATATAATATCATACCCGGCAGAAAAATTCAATAGACATTTTTGGACATTTGTCTAAATGCTGCCGTTCAGCTTATGCCTGATCTTTAAATAGCAATGAAGATCATTTTTAATATCCGCCTTCATTCCGCTGTCAAGCCAGTTGATGATATAGCCAAAGCAGAAGCAGGCAATGGCATCAGTCTCTATGGCTTTTTCGTCATCGTCCAGGAACCCTGCCATCGGTGAGGAGCTTACATACTCACAGGCTGCGTGCTTGGCTATGCGCAGAAGGTATTTTTCATAAAGCACTCTGTCTGATGAATTGTGCATATTGGTTATAGCCCGCTTGTGGTCCATTATAAAGTCTATAGCCACATTCATCATATCCTCCAGGGAATCAAAGGCATAGCGCTTGGAGATTATCTTCTCAGTGGCTTCATTTATGGATTCCTCTATCAGTGAGGGAATGTCTCTGTAATGGTAATAAAATGTATTTCGGTTCAGGCTGCATCTGTCAACAATATCGTTCACTGTTATATGTTTGACCGGCTTGGTCTCAAGCAGCTCATAGAAGGACCTTTTCAGGAGGCGCTTTGTGTTTGAACTCATATTCATCAGCTCCCTTCAAAGATATTATAACACAACGTCCGGACTAATACAAGCCAAAATATACGCTGTTGACAAAATTTGTTTAAAATGATATAATCAACATAACAACACAAGTGAGGTGGAGAGTATGAGCATTTTCAAGAGACCCGAAAATATAAGCTTTAAAAGGCTGACCCTGCGCATCTCCGGAATGGCTGTTGAGGTCACAGAGTATGAGCTGCTTAAAACCGAAAACGGAATGAACGCTGCACTTTATTTTGGAAGATGGCAATACGATGAACTTATCGCCCGCCGGGACTGCCTGCGCAGCCAGAAAGACTGCCCTGCTGATGAATACGAAAGGTTCAATACTCTGCTGAACAGCCTGAAGGTGGTCAAATGGAACGGCAGGAGCTATAATAACCCTATGGTGCTGGACGGTGAGAGCTTCTCTTTAGAGATAGAGCTTTCCGACGGACGCATTTTATACTGCCATGGCACAAACAGCTGGCCCGACGGCTACCGCACATTAGAATCAGCTGTCAGAGAGCTGTTCGCATAACAGGAGGGTTGATATGAAAAATCTTCATAAACTGACTGCTGCTGCACTGGCGGTTTTCTCTGCGGCAGCTATGCTTTCCGGCTGTGGGTCGGTCATGGACAAGATCTCCGGCGACTGGACTGTCAAGACCGTAAACGGAAGATCTCCTGCTGATTTTGCCGGAGATAATAATGTCTACGAATTAGGCACTGCCAAAAACTTCAAATTTGAAGATGGCAGTCTGCTGATAGAAGCTGTCAACGAAAGCGGCGAGATAGATTCCCAGACCTACAGCTTCAAGCTGAAGGATAATATCGCAGAGGTCACAGCCTCCGGAGCTGTCATCAACATGGAGTATGTTGAATCGGACGAACTGATAAAGTATTCCATAAAGCAAAACGACATTCTGTATAATTACATACTTATAAAAGGAAAGACAGACCTTGGCTCGCTTCTTACCCAGAAGCAGGAACGGGGCAAGTCTGCTGTTAAGTCTGCTGAAAGCAAGGCCTCGGAATAATCAGCTGCAAAAAGCATAATAAACGTTTGCTTTATTTGGAAAAGCAAAATCATCGTTTGGTTTTTTTGGAAAAGCAAAATAACCATTTGCTTTTTTTGTTTTTTTCAGAAAAGCAAATGGGGTAAATACAAATATAAATACAAATAAAAATACAAATATAATTATAAATACAATTTCAAATACAAAAACAAATACAAGAACAAGATATGTTACAGTGAGTGTGAGTTGTTTTTGAGCTTGTTTGTTACAGTTAAAAACAGGGGCTGTTGCTTTTATGCAACAACCCCTTACAGCTTAATAATTATTCTGCACCCCTATGGAATAGGAGTTTTTAGCATCTGTGTTTGGCTGAGGATACTGCCCTACTGTTGAATTTGCATCTGCACGCCACTGAGCGAAAGGCACTGTATAGGTGTCTGTGTCTATCTCAAAGTAGATCTCCGGGTCTTTATCGGTGCTTCCAAGGTTACTTAAAATAGCTGCGTCTATTTTATTGGAGGGGTCAAGCTCTGAAAGCTTTACTACCCTGCCGGCTGAGCAGCCTGATATTTCACCGGTATTCCCCTCTGAGACAAGATCCGCTATTTCTGTCATTACAGTTGTAAACAGCAGCTTGGCATTTGAGTTAGCGCTTTTGAGCTTAGACTTGCTGACATACCCCACCATTGAAGGGATAAGCACTGCTGCTCCCAAGCCTGCTAACACACTCGCTCCCTTGATAGTTTCACGGCTGATTATTTGGGGGCTTGAAGCGGCTTTATCTGCCTGTGAGCTGGAATCACTGCTGCCGCAGGCTGTAAGCGCTGACACCGACATTGCCAAAGATGTTACCAATGCGATCAATCTTTTCATATCTGCTTCCTCCTGTTCTGTTATATATATTAACACTCTATTACATAAATGTCAATAGTATTTTTTCAAAGAGGGTGACGAATTGGATATTTATAAATTCAAGGGCCTGATATTTGATCTGGACGGCACGCTGATAGATTCTGCAAATGTCTGGCATGATATTGATGTGCATTTCCTGAAAAAGAGAGGGATAGATATTCCGGAGGATTATGCCAAAATGGTTTCCACCATGAATTTTAAGGACGCTGCCGAATACACCAAGCAGCGCTTTTCCCTTGACGATACCGCCGACCAGCTCATTGAGGAATGGTTCAGCATGGCCCTCTATGAATATGCCCACAACATTAAAGCCAAGCCCCACGCAAGAGAGTTCCTGCGGAGAATGAAGGAGGCAGGCATTAAGCTGGCACTGGCTACTGCATCAAGCCGGCAGCTTTATGAGGCAGTCTTAAAAAACAACTGCATATATGAATACTTTGATTATTTCGCTTCCACCGATCAGGTCGAGAGGGGGAAGGGCTTCCCTGATGTTTATGAGCTGGCAGCAAGGGGGCTTGGGCTTGAAAGCGGAGAATGTGCCGTCTTTGAGGATATTATAGAGGGAATTGAGGGAGCAAAGGCCGGCGGCTTTACAGCTATTGCTGTCATCAACGGGTGCTTTATTGAGGACGAAGAAAAAATGAAGTCTCTTGCTGACCTTTACATTTCGGACTACAAAGAGCTTCTTGTATAGCGTCAGGTCATTTCAGGAACAGCTGCTGGAAGATGCCGAACCATTCCCTGACCCAGTAGGTGGGGATAAACCTGAGCTCCGTGGAGGCTGACTGTGCGCCAATGGTTTGGGCTCCGTGCTTCTCTGCGATGAGCTGTGCCCGGTACTGGTGATAGCCGTCTGTGACGAGTACTATGCTTCTTGGCAGACCCATTTTATCAAGTATCTCAAAGGAGAATTCAAGGTTCTCGTCGGTGGTGGTGGACTTGTCCTCCATGATTATCCTGCTTTCGTCTATCCCCTGATCTATAAGGTAGTTATGCATACACAGCGCTTCAGAGATAGCTTCGTCGTCGCCCTTACCGCCGGAGACGATCACCGGGAGCTCCTTATGCTCATTAAGGTATTCCACGGCTTTATCAAGCCTGAATCTGAGCATCTTCGAGGGGCGCTCTCCCCTTACCTGACAGCCCAGCACGATGACCGCTGACGGAGACTCATTATCCCTGGACATGGCATGGAGCATCTTTACTGTGCAGAACCCGGCAAAGCCTGCGGAGACAAGGCATATCAGAAGCACAGCTATTACTGCTATCCGGCCTGCGGTGCTTTTCCAGACTGAGCGCACAAGGCCCGGCCTGAGAGTAATAAGCATCAGCATCAGGCAGACAAACACGCCGGTGATATTGCCGAAATTGATAAAAGGCAAGGATACAAGAAAGCTCACCAGCAGGAGACTTTCAAAAAATGCTAAGATATATTTTACAGACATTGCCAAACCTCCGATTTATTATATAGTAGATTATACATCAAATCATCTGCCTTGTCAAATAAAGCCTTCGAGTTGGGTCCTCGAAGGCTTTTTGGTTTATTGGCTTATAGGAGGGAGCAATACCGGCTGGAGCTGCTTGTGCTCAAGTGCCGCTGTGACTGCGGGCAGGAGCATTTCAAAATCGGCCACCGCAGAATTGGGTTTCCCCTGGAAATTGTCTTGTCGGTATGGCACGAAATAATAGTTTTTATAATTCTGCAGCATTCCGATATTTTTAGCGCTTGCCGCAAGAGCGTCATTGGTCGATACAGCTAACACCACCGGCCTTGCATTGCGGATATGAGATTTGACCGCCATTGTCACCGGAGTATCTGTGATGCCGTTTGAGAGCTTTGCCAGAGTATTTGAGGTGCAGGGAGCCACCACAAGAGCATCAAACATTTTCTTGGGGCCTATGGGCTCGGCGGCTTCAATGGTCCTGATGACCTCTCTGCCGCAAAGCTCCTCAAGGCGCTTTATATGCTCATCAGCTGCTCCGAACCTGCTGGATATACCTGCGGCGTTAAAGCTCATAATGGGGCAGACCTCCGCACCGGCCTCCAGCAGAGCCTTCAAGGCGGCAAAGGCCTTTTCAAAGGTGCAGAAGGAACCGGTAAGTGCATAGCCGAGCTTTATGCCTTTTAAAGACATTCTAAATTCTCCTTTCGGACATAATATTTATGACCGTCTCGGCTATATATCTGCCGGCGGTCACCGGAGCAACCTTTCCGGGAAGGCCAAGGGCATGGATATGCCTGACTTTAAGCTCATCTGCTGCTTTGAGGTCCACTCCTCCCGGCAGAGAGGCAAGGTCTATGATGAGAGCCTTGCTGCCTGCTTTTTCAAGCAGCGGCCTGTCAAAGAGCAGCGCAGGGGCAGTATTGATGATAAGCTCATGGTCTGCTATGATCTCCGCAAGGCCCGCTGTGTCTGCGGCGTTATAGCCGGCACTGTAGACCTCTGCTCTGGCATCTGCCCGCCGGACGGCGCAGGTGACCTCTGCTCCGGCGGCTGAAAACAGTCTGGCGCAGGCCTTAGCCACATTGCCGAAGCCGGTTATCAGCACCTTGGCTCCGAATACAGTTGTGGCCTGCTCCTGCATAGCTATCAGCAGAGCGCCCTCGGCGGTGGGGATACAGTTCTTCACTATCAAGTCAGGGCACTTGAAATAGTCTATAAGCTCAAAGCCATGTCGCCTGAAATATTCAACAGTCTCACTGCCGGGCAGGCCGCCTGTTACCAGTGCATTGCTTTCAAGCAGGGGCAGAAGCTCCCTGAGCTCAGCCACGCCTTCGATATACGGCTCACCGTCAGCATAGCTGAGAGAATTGAGCATAGGCAGCACGAGAACATCTGCCCGCTCGCTCATAGCCTTCAGGCTTTCCAGCCAGACAGCTCCATTGGGCTTTGCTTTGGTTTTATAGGCATAGACACGCTGGGTGCTTGCTAAATACTCACACATATATATGCTTCTTGCGTCGCCGCCAACGCAAAGAATGTTATGCTTTTTCATATTACAGACCTCCGAAAATGTTGCTTCGATATATTCTATGCTGCGGGCTGCTCTGATGTTACATAAAAGGCGGCACTCCCTGAAATGAGAATGCCGCACTGATGCTTATACAAGCGCCTTGAATTCTTCCTCGGTGATGATCCTGACGCCAAGCTCCTTGGCCTTTCTGTTCTTGCCTGAACCGGAGGCTGAATCGTTATTGATAAGGTAATCCGTTTTGCCGGAGACTGCTGAGGCTGTTTTGCCGCCGTTGGCTTCTATGAAATCCTTTAACTCATTTCGGTTCTTCCAGATATGCACAGCGCCGGTTATCACAAAGGTCTTCCCTGCTATGCCGGAATCGGTGTTGACCTTTTCGGGAGCCTTGATGTTCAGCTCTTTAAGCAGTGCGTGGTACTCCGCAAGGTTATGCTCCTTCTTGAAAAAGGCGACATAGTCATTGGCAAGCACCTCCCCGATACCGTCGATCAGTATAAGCTCATCAGCAGTGAGGGCTTCAAGCCTTTCCGCCTCCGGGTATCTGGCACAGATAAGCTTGGAGGCTGACTTGCCGATATTGGGTATGCCCAAGGAATAGAGCACCCGGCTGAGATCAGTCTCACGGGAGGCTTCTGCGGCGCTCACAAGCTGGGTGTAAGACTTTTCTCCGAAGCCCTCAAGGGAAACGATGCTGTCTTTATGCTCCGGCAGGTGGTAGAAATCCTTCAGCTCACGCAGGAAGCCGTTTTCTACAAAGGTCCTGATAGTAGAAGCTGCAAAGCCCACGATGTTCATGGCATCACGCTCTACAAAGTGCTCGAACTTGCCTAAGTGCTTGGCGGGGCAGTCATGGTTCTCACATACAAGGGTCTCCACATCATCTTCTGACACAAGTATCTTTGTGGGCATACCGCAGACGGGGCATTCCTTTATGACAGCAGGAGTGACAACATCAGATGAGTGGGAGGTCTTGTTTTCACCCACCACCGGGATTATCATGTTGGCCTTGTAGACAGAAACAGTATCTCCCACTGCAAGATTGAGCTTTTTCATAATGCTGATGTTATGCAGTGAGGCTCTGGAAACAGAGGTGCCCTCCAGCTCGACGGTATCGAAAATAGCCACCGGGTTGATAAGGCCGGTCCTGCTGGGGGACCATTCGATCTCTCTGAGGGTGGTGTCGGCAGTCTCGTCAGCCCACTTGAAAGCCATTCCGTTGCGGGGGTGGTGGATAGTCTCACCAAGGCTTTGGCCATAGGCCACATCGTCATAGGTGAGCACAAGGCCGTCAGAGGGCAGGTCAAAGGAACGGATCTCCTGCTCGAACCATTCGATAGCAGACAGCAGGCTATCTGCGTCTACTATTTTGCCGTAGACCGTCTGGAAGCCCATTTGAGAGAGCCATTCCAGCCTGCCGGCCACAGAATTGTTATCAATGCCCTCTGCCTCTGCAAGTGTAAAGGCATAGAAGCTTACAGAGCGCTCTGCTACTATTTTTGGGTCCAGGCTGCGGAGTGTGCCGGAAGCAAGGTTGCGGGGGTTCTTATAGGGCTCGGCGCCCTCAGGGAGGGTGTCGTTCACACGCTCAAAATCTGAGTAGCCTATAAGCGCTTCGCCCCGGAGGGCTAAATGACCCTTAAAGGGTATTTGTAGGGGTATGCCCTTGATATGTTTAGCGTTGGCGGTCATATCCTCGCCTACCTCGCCGTTTCCCCGGGAGACTGCCTGAGTGAGCCTGCCCTCATCATAATAAAGGCAGACGGTGAGGCCGTCCAGCTTCCAGGAGAGAAAGCCCTTATGCTCCCCCAGCCACTCCTTGAGCTGTAATCTGTCCTTGGTCTTGTCAAGGGAGAGCATACGTCTTGGATGGGCCACCTTCGGCAGGTAGGAGGAGACCTCAAAGCCTACACGCTGGGTCATGCTGCCCCCAAGCACCACGCCGGTCTCGTTTTCAAGAGCCTCCAGTTCGTTATAGAGCTTGTCGTACTCCGCATCTGTCATGATCGTTTCAGAGGAATTATAGTAGGAATCGGCAGCCTTGGAAAGCAGCTCATTGAGCTCCTTCATACGCTGCAGCTTGTCATTATTCATAGTGTTCTCCTTTACAGCTTGAATGTAAACGGCAGGAAGTCCTGCAAGGAATAGGCTTTATCTGCAAGAACGATCTTAAAGCCTCTGCCGCAAAATTCGCTCAGCACCTGCAAACAGGCCCCGCAGGGGAAGCAAGGCTTTGAAAAATCATCATCACTGCTGCCGGCTACGGCTATGGCTTCAAAATCAGTGCAGCCCTCAGAGACTGCCTTGAATACGGCGGTCCTCTCGGCGCAGTTAGTCAGTGAATAGGAAGCATTTTCGATATTGCAGCCCGTATATACCTGCCCGTTTTTGGCTAACAGAGCAGCCCCCACCCTGAAAGAGGAATAGCCGCTGTAGGATCTTTCGGCTGCCTTTACAGCAAGCTCAAATAGCTCTTTATCTGTCATATCATCACCTGTTATTTCAGCTCGACTATAGTAACGCCGTCCTCACCCTCACCGTAAAGCCCCCGGCGGGAGGACTTGACATGGGGGTGACGTTTCAGGTGCTCACGGATAGCATTTTTCAGGACGCCGGTGCCCTTACCGTGGATAATAGTAACAATGCCCACACCTGAAAGCACTGCCGAATCAAGGAAATTATCCACCTCATAGATGCCCTCGTCGGCGGTATAGCCGCGAATGTCAAGCTCTGACTGCACCTTTCTTGTCATGCGGCTCTCGACGCCCTTGGTGGAGATGCCGGAGCCCTTTTTCTGCTTCTGGGGCTTCTCGTTTTCCAGCAGCCTTAGCTTTGAAACGTCTATTTTGGTTTTGATGATGCCGCTTTGGATAAAGCATACACCCTTGCTGTCCGGCGGGGTGACTACCACAGCCTTGCGGTCAGTATCCGCCACCAGCACATTATCGCCTTTTTTGAGCGGGCGTGGGAGGACGTAATTCTCGTTGCGGCTGTCAGAGACAGGGTTCGCTTCAAGATAGAGGCGGTTCATGGTCTGACGCTGACTGCGGCGGGCATTAAGGGCCTTTTCGGAGAAATCAGCGGCCTCCTTTTCCTTGCGGACCTGTTCAAGCTCCTCTATCAAAGCCTGACTCTCACGCTGCACCCGGTTGACTATATCGGCTGCTTTTTTTCTTGCAGCCTCCAGCTCCGCTTCCTTCTGCTCATAGAAGCTCTCACGCTCCTTGGCAAGAGAGTTCCTGATCTCCTCTGTTTCACGCTTATAGGCAGCTGCCTGAGACTTCTGCCCTTCAAGCTCTGTTCTCAGCCTTTCAAGGCTGTCGATTATTCTTTCAAAGCTCTTGTTATCCTCAGACACCAACGACTTAGCGTGTTCGATAACATCAGCAGGAACTCCCAGCCTTTGAGAGATAGAAAAGGCATTGGACTTGCCGGGAGTGCCGATTATCAGGCGGTAGGTGGGCTGCATGGTGTCAACATCAAATTCGCAGGAGGCGTTTTCGACGCCTTTAGTGTCAAGAGCAAACATTTTAAGCTCCTGATAGTGGGTGGTCGTCACTATTGATGCTCCCTGCTGACGCAGCCGCTCGATGATTGATACAGCCAATGCTGCACCCTCTACCGGGTCGGTGCCGGAGCCAAGCTCGTCCAGCAGGATAAGGCTTTGCCAGTCGGCGGTATCAAGTATCTCGATGACGTTATTCATATGAGCTGAAAATGTCGAAAGGCTTTGCTCTATGGACTGCTGGTCGCCGATATCCACGAGAATATTTTTATATACGCAGACCTTGCTGCCGTCAGAGACCGGGATAAGCATACCGCACATGACCATGAGCGTCAGCAGGCCGACGGTTTTCAGGACTACTGTTTTACCGCCGGTGTTGGGGCCGGTGATTATCAGGGTGTCATAGTCTCCGCCCAGAGAGAAATCAATGGGCACCACCTTAGCCTTATCTATCAGCGGGTGCCTTGCTTTGTGCAGGATAGTTATATTATCGTCATTAAGCTCCGGCTCGCAGGCGTGCATCACAGAGGCCAGCTCCGCCTTGGCAAAGCAGAGGTTCAGCTGCACAGAAGCGTTGAATCCGGACATAAGCTGCTCTGCAAACTCGGCAGTCTCGCCGGAGAGCTCCATGATTATCCTATGTATCTCGTCCTGCTCCTCGCCCTTTAATATTCTTATATCATTATTCGCTTCGACCACGCTCATAGGCTCGATAAACAGCGTTGAGCCGGTGGCAGAGGTATCATGCACAAGGCCGCCGATCTGCCCCTTATGCTCGGTCTTGACCGGCAGCACAAATCTGCCGTCACGGATAGTAACGATCGAATCCTGCAAGTATTTCTGGGTAGATGAGGACTTTATCATCTTATCCAGTGTTTCTCTGATGCGCACCTCGGAGTTTCGTATTTTCTTACGGATAGAATTCAGGGTAGGGCTGGCATCGTCGGCAAGGGTGTCCTTATCAATAATGGCAGCGTCCAGCTTATCGGCAAGGTACTTATTCGGGAAAAGCTGCTCAAAGTAGAAATCAAGGGGGTTGTCCTTATTCAGCACATCAGAATACCAGCTGCTGAGCATACCGATCTGCTGCAGCATTCTTTTGACCTCGATAAGCTCCCCCAGAGAGAGGGCTGCTCCCGACTGAGCACGCTTAACAGAGGGTGAAATATCCTTGAAGCTGTAAAAGACAGGCGTACCCAGCTTGACAGACAGCTCAAGGGCGCAGCTCGTCTTGGATATTTCAGCTCTTACCTTATCTATATCTCCGCTTGGCTCAATGTTAAGAGCAAGCTGTTTGGTTTTCTCATTAGAGCATTTTTCGGAAAGCATTTCCAGGACCTTTTGCAGCTCTAATTTTTCATAATATTTATTCAAGGTGTCACCTTCCTATAATGATCTGTAAAACGACAAAGTGTTGAAGGATCTTTCAAAATGATATTTTACAAAGCTTTCTGTAAATTTAGTCAGCTGTGTCTGGCAGTCAGTGGAGACCTTAATGGAAAAGAGCCTGTCAAAATCTGTCAGAGAGATATGCCTGACTATATAAAGCAGGCTTTTATTGAAAACAAAGCTCAATGCGCCGTCCTTGTAATCGCAGCAATCGTCGCAGAGAAGCTCCCCTGAGTAGAGGTCAAAGTGCATTCTATCGTCCTCATACTTGAAGCATCTGGCGCAGCAGAGAAGATTCGGGCGCAGACCGATTTCGCACAGCAGCCGGAACTCAAAGATAGATTTCAGCAGCTCCATGTCTTTGATGCCCTCGTTCAGAAAGTGGAGGGTGTTCAGCGCAAGCCTCAGCACATCGCTCTTATCCAGCCCGTATTCGGTGCCGGAATAATAGAGCAGCTCTGCAAAATAGGCTGCCAGTGAGGCCTTGTAGGGGTCCAGCCTGATATTGTAAAAGATCCTCACCGGCTCGGCGCTGTTGAGGTAGCAGTAATTCTCTCCCTTATAGCTGTACTTTTCATCAAAGCAGATCAGCGAATAGACGTGGAGCTGGGTGGCGGCGGCGTGCTTAGTGCTTTTCATTCCGCCCCTGACGAATATGCTGAACACTCCCCGCTCGGCGGTCAGAACATATATAAGCTTATTGCTTTCTCCTATCGGTTCCTCTCTTATCACCAGGCAGTTCAGCGTTTGCATTTATGTCGTCCTCCGAAGAATGTTTATACTCAAGATAGTCTTTGATCTTACCGGTCTTCATGAATTTTTCCCATAGCATAGGTTATCGCCTCCACTGTATAGTATTTGCAAAGCAGAGGCGAATATTAATTGGAAAAATATAGGCAATATCAGCTCAGGCCGAAATTTTTGATAAGGGCCTCACGGTTCCTCCAGCCCTCCTTGACCTTTACCCAGCATTTCAGATTGACCTTTATAGCAAAAAAAGCTTCCAGCTCGGCTCTGGCGTCGGCACCGATACGCTTGAGCATCTGGCCGCCCTTGCCGATAACGATACCCTTGTGGGATTCCCGCTCGCAGTAGATAGTAGCAGTGATATCAAGGATATCCTCGCCGGAGCTGTCAGTGCGCTCATTCAGGGTCTCGATAGTAACGGCAATGCCGTGTGGGATCTCCTCATTGAGGTTATTAAGAGCCTTCTCTCTTATCATCTCAGCCATTATGACCTTCTCCGGCTGGTCAGTGAGCATATTCTCCGGGAAATAGTGGGGGCCGGGGGCGGCGAATTTATCAATAGCCTGCATGATAAGGTCAAGGCCGTCTTTTTCCAGCACGCTCACCGGAATGATCTCCTCAAAATCATAAAGCTTGGAATACTCCGAAAGCTTTGCCATAAGCTCGGTCTTATCCTCGAGCAGGTCGATCTTATTGACCACAAGAATAACATGGGAGCGCTTTGAAAACTCAGCTGCCAGTGCCTTTTCCGGCTCGGAGATGCCCTTGGTGCAGTCGATCACCAGCAGGGCGGTCTCAAGCTCTGCCACTGAATCGTTGATGGTCTTGACCATATGCTCAGAGAGCTTGTTTCTCGCCTTGTGCATACCGGGGGTGTCGATAAACACATACTGTGTGCCGCCATTGGTTTTGACACCGGTTATCTTGGTCCTTGTGGTCTGAGGCTTGGCGCTGACGGCTGCTATCTTCTCGCCTATCAGGGCGTTGAGCAGTGAGCTCTTGCCGGCGTTCGGCCTGCCGATTATAGTAACAAATGCGTTTTTAGTTTCGCTCATTTTTATTTCCTTTCTTTTTTCCGCCGGGAACAAATATCACAGCCAGCCAGATAACAAGAGACAGTATCAGCAGCACAAGCTGCAGGGTATTCTCCGCAAAATAGCTGCCTATATTCTTAAAGACCTCAACATTCCAGAACAGCCTTACACCCACAGCCGCAGCAGCGGCTGCTGCTATGAGCACAGCTCCGGCGGCGCAGTCCTTGGCGATCTTGGCAAGGGGGTGCTTCTCCGGGGAGACCATATCCACAAGGGCTTCAACGGCAGTATTCACCGCCTCCAGTGAAATGACCGCAGCAATGACTATATACACAGCGATCTTTTCGATACGTTCCAGCTCATAGAACTGCATAAAGATCAGCACATAAAAAGCGGCGCAAAAATGGAACCTCATATTGCGCTCGTTTTTTATACAATGTAAAATTCCGGAAAATGCGTAGGCAAACCCTTTGAAAAAGCTTTTAAGCTCAGGTCTTATACTCATGCTCGTCAATAACGAAGGTCTCGTCCCGGGAGATGCCGAGGCTTGCAAGGATAGCTTCTTCCTTCTCACGCATTATCCTCTCCTGGAGCTTGCCCTCCTCGTGGTCATAGCCCAGCAGGTGCAGCATGGAATGGACAGTCAGGAAGCCCACCTCCCGCTCAAGGGAGTGGCCGTATACCTCTGCCTGCCTGTAAGCGGTCTCGATAGAGATCACAATATCTCCCAGCAGGAATGCGCCGGTCTCGTGGTCAATATCATAAACGCCGTTCTCTCCCAGCGGGAAGGACAGCACATCAGTTGAGCGGTCAATATTGCGGTGCTCAAGATTAAGGGCATGGATAGCCTCGTCATTGACGAAGGTAACGCTGATCTCATAGCTCTCATTGCGGCCCTCGCTTTCAAGCACTGCATGGCAGCACTTTCTGATAAGCAAGCGAATACCCGTCGGGATCTTGATGTCATTCTGATTGTTGGTTATCAAAACTTTAACCTTTCCCATTTCGATTTAAACTCCCCTTCTCATAAAACTTTTCATAAGCTCTGATAATATCCTGCACAAGCTTATGCCTAACTACGTCCTTTTCAGTGAACCTGTTAATTGAAATATCCTCTATGCCTTTCAGCACCTTTACTGCCTCTATAAGGCCGGAGCGCCTTGAATCAGGCAGGTCGATCTGAGTGATGTCGCCGGTAATGACGATCTTGGAATTGAAGCCCAATCGGGTGAGGAACATTTTCATCTGCTCCGGGGTGGTGTTCTGAGCTTCGTCAAGGATAATAAAGGAATCATCAAGAGTGCGCCCTCTCATATATGCCAGCGGCGCAACCTCGATACAGCCTCGCTCCTGCTGCCTTGCAAAGGCCTCCGGGCCGAGCATCTCAAAAAGAGCATCATAGAGCGGCCTGAGATAAGGGTCCACCTTGTTTTGCAGGTCTCCCGGCAGGAAGCCCAGCTTTTCTCCCGCCTCAACAGCGGGACGGGTCAGAATGATCTTGTTTATCTCATGGGCTCTGAACGCCTTTACAGCCATTGCCACGGCAAGATAGGTCTTTCCGGTGCCGGCAGGCCCCACTCCAAGGACTATGGTGTTATCCCTGATAGCGTCAACATAATGCTTCTGGCCCAGGGTCTTGGGCTTGACTATCCTGCCGCTCATGGTGACGCAGATGCCGTCGTCAGTTAGCTTAAAAAGATTTTCCTGAGTGCCCTCCTTCACAAGGGAGAACACATACCTGATATTCTGCTCATTGATAGCCTCGCCCTTATTTGCCATAGCCAGCAGTGAATCTATAGCCTTGGCTGCGTAGAATACATTTTCTTCGTCGCCGGTGATTTTGATATCTCCGCCCCTGCTCAAAACAGTAACGGAATACTCCTTCTGGATAAGGTTTATATTCTCATCATAGTTGCCGAAGAGATTCAGTACAGAATCCATTCTGTCAACATTAATAGTCCTTTCTGCCATTAAACGCTTTGTATTCCCTTCTGAAAAATTTCACCTCATATATTATAACACATCTGTTTTATAAATGCAATTGTTTTTTTTATGTTTTTCACAGATTTTTTTCATTTATTAATAAAAAACTCAACTTCTTCACTAATGACGCCGTGAAGCTTGTATTTAGCCGTCAAATAGACGCCCTCGGGGGTTATCTTGGAGGTAAAGTCCTTGGATAAGATCTCATATTCGCTGAGAAAATTATGCTCGTATGTCTCTGCCAGCTGCTCTGCCCGCCTGCCGGCTTCAAGCTTATCAATGGGGCGTTCGGTGATGTTATACTCCGTCAGCACATAGCTTTTGACAGCAACCGGAAGCTCAACTCCCATAAAGGTCAGGGGGGTGACCTGCTGTTCGGTGATGATACTGCTGCTCTCGCCGGTGAAAAAGAGGGGTATGTCAACATCGAAAAGTGAGAGAAAGCTTTTCTCCACGGGCTCCGCTGCAAGGGCCTTTTCGGTGACGCTGTATGGCTGGAAGAAGGTCTCTGTCCGCTCAAAGGTGCCGTAGACCTTTCCAAGAGAGCGTGTGTAATAGTGAACATAGAAATGCTTGACAAAGCCGTGCCTTGTATAATTCAGATCACCCAGCACGTCCCCGCTGATGATGACATCTCCTTTTTTCACTCCGCTGCCCACGGTGGTCATGAGCTGACCGTCAATATAGTCGATCTTGTCGATCACGGCGTCCTCTCTGGCGATAAGATTTGTGGGAAGGCGCTTCTGGGTAAACTCCGGCTTGTCAACATTCTCCACCAGATCTACTGTCACCTTGCAGCCCTGTACGCTTATCCCTGCCCAGGAGATGCTGTCCAGCTTCTTTTTCATGTCACGCTCTATCAGTGTAAAGTCAACGTCCTTGATACTGCTGCCGGCGGTGACGCCGTTCTGATAAAGGACAGCCAGCACGTCTGCCTTGAGCTTGCTGTTATCCGTCAGCACCTCAAAGCTGAAAACGGTATCCGATAACAACAGTATAGTCAGAAAGGACACAGCGCAGCCAATCAGAACGCCCTTTTTCCGAAGGCAGCATTTAACAGCCCGGACAAGGCCGGTCTCCCTGATGATCTCATATTCTGCGGAGATTGCTTTGAGCCTTGCATCTATATCACGTTTCAGCTCATAGCCCACTGTAAAATACAGCCAGCCGTTTTTCTCATACATATTCTGCACTGAGAGAGAATTTTCTGAAATGAACCTGAGCAGCCTTGCAGAGCAGCTGCTTTCGGCCTTATAAGTAACACTGCCGAGGAGGCTCAAATTATCTCACCTGTCCTTTTTCTTTCAAGAGACAGGGAGCTTATCCTGCCTTTGACATTCACGCTGCTGTTATTGAAGCTGCTGAGCTTCAGGTCAGAGCCCCAGATCTCTATCACATACTGGCGGGTGACTACTCTTGCCAGCACTTCGCTGCATTCAAGTATCTGCTTGCAGCCCTCGATCAGCACGCTGCTGTCGTTGGTTATTGAGATAAAGGAATAGCCTCCGGCAGCATCAATGAGTTTTTCTTTATAGCTTTCCATAGTTGTCCTCCTTTGCTGTTTATAAATTATATTTTCAAAAGGGGGAACATATACATTTCAAGGGGGGCGGTAACAGTGAAAAAATTATTTCAGGCTGTGATGGGCGGTCTTACAGCAGCATCGGCAGTGGGAATGATCGTATATTCCGGGGCTGTGGCAGAGGCAGTCAGGCAGAGCGTTTACAGGTGCGCTGCCGTCATAGTGCCTTCGCTTTTTGCATTTATGGCCCTCTCAAAGCTTATGACTGCAACAGGCCTGCTTGAGAAGCTCTCTCTGCCTCTGGATATGACATTAGGCCGTCTGCTGAGGATTCCAAGGGGCGGCACGGGGCTGTTCCTGATCTCAAACATTGCGGGCTACCCGGTGGGCGGGGCAATGCTTTCGCAGCTGACGGAAAGCGGCAGGATCAGCAAACCCTCCGCCGAGGCTATGCAGGTATACTGCTACGGCGGAGGGCCGGCCTTTACGGTAAGCGCCATTGGGGTGGGCATATATCAAAGCCCAAGGGCTGGGCTCACTATACTGCTGAGCGTGATCTCTGCCAATATGCTGCTGGCAATAGCTGTAAACACGATATACAAGCCGGAGATAGTAAGCGCCGGAAAAAAGTCTCCAAAGGGCAGCGCACTTATCAGCTCTGTAACAGAAGCCGGCGAAGGTATACTTGATATGTGCTTTATGATAATATTCTTTTCTGCGGCTATGGCTGTGGCGGAGCAGATCGGTGCCTTTGACCTTATATGTAAAGCTCTTGACCTGACGGGCAATGAGGCTGTTATAATGCGCTCGGTATTTGAGATCACCTCAGCGGCAGAGCTGAGCAGCGCTTCTCTCGGAACAGTGCCGGCGCTGGCTGCGGTATGCAGCTTTGGGGGGCTCTGCGTGATACTGCAATTGAGCGCAGCTGTCAGGGGGCGGTACAGTCTGAGACCGTTTCTGATGTGGATGCCGTTAAGAATTGGAATGGCAGCGGGCTTCGGAAAACTCTACAGCTGGATATTTTTGGATAATGCAGTACCCACATTTGCCAAAAGCGGGGTATTAATCGTCGAAATGAACAATTTATTACCCTCAATTTGCTTAATAATGATGATTTTTATATTAGTTTTGCAAAAAAGACTGGATTTTTTGAGAGGACTATGATATAATTAATAGGCAGAAATCTATTTTAGCTATTCAAAGGAGTGTTTTAGACTATGGCTAAGAAGAAAAACTTTTTCGGCAATGGAATTCAACCTTCCTGTTCCTATTGTGCATACGGCAACCGTTCAAGAGAGGGTAATAAGGTCCTGTGCGAGAAGCAGGGGCTTGTAGACGCTGATTACAGCTGCAAGAAATGGCTGTACGACCCTATCAAGAGAGTACCTAAGAAGCAGCTGAGTATTCCTAATCAGGAAGACGACGTTATCTGATTTGATCAATTAAGGCGGCAGTTTCATCTGCCGCCTTTTTTCTTACGCCTGAAAATAGCACTCCGGCACCTGCCCGACTATGACTGTGTCTGCTGCTGTATACTCCTGACTTATGGTGATATTTTCCTCTCCGGTGGGGAGAAAGGCAGTAAACTCAACGGAAACCATTATCGAGACCTTGAAGCGGGTCTGGTTTATGCCGGCGCTCTCAAAGGAGGTCTCAAGCTTGGTGCCGGCAGTTCCCGACTGCTGGTAGTTGATGCTGATGTCCGGGCCTCTGCCGCTGAAATATGCAATATCTGTCAGGTCACCGAGAGTAAGCATTATTTTGTCATACTCTTTGGAGGAAAGCTTTTCGTTCACTGCCCGGCGTATATATCCCTGCAATTGATTTACCGCCTGAGAATCGGCGTTCACTGAAATGATCCTGCCGTCACTGTCCTTGGTGATCTCGTAAAGGTCAAGCTCAAGAGAGGCAGCATAGAGAGAGGTATCTGCCAGGATATTATTGACTATCTCTCCGCATTTGTACTTGCAGAGCTCTGCTAAGTGGACCTTGATGCTGTGGTGTATCAAAGTAAAGCTGACTATCAGCACGACCATTACCAAAAGGCAAATATAAGAGATCATGCACTTTTTTGAAGCCTTATGTCTGCTCATAGCTGTCACCTCAATATATTATAGGATAACAGCCTGAAAAAAGTGAATAGACAAAAAAGCACCTCCGCTGAAACAAGCAGAGGTGCCGTTCATTTTATCAGCCGATCATTTTGCAGCTACAGCTGCCTTGGCGGTCTTAACGATGTTGTCTGCGCAGAGGCCGTATTCCTTCAGCAGCTGAACTGCCGGTCCTGAATGGCCGAACTCGTCGTTGACGCCGATCTTTACTACTTTAGTCGGGAGCTTAGCGGAGAGAACATCACATACTGCGGAGCCGAGTCCGCCGATGATGCTGTGCTCCTCGACTGTGAGCACAAGGCCGGTATTCTTGGCAGCCTCAACTATAATATCCTCGTCGATAGGCTTGATAGTATGGATATTAATAACAGCAGCGCTGATGCCCTCTGCCTCAAGGACCTTAGCGGCTTCGATAGCCTCGTTTACCATAAGGCCGGTGGCAACTATAGCAATATCCTTGCCGTCACGCAGCTTGATGCCCTTGCCAAGCTCAAACTTATATGTGGCAGGGTCATTGAATACGGGAACAGCAAGTCTGCCGAAGCGCATATAAACAGGGCCGTTATACTTTATGGCAGCTTCAACGGCAGCCTTAGCCTCAACGTCGTCGGCAGGGTTGATTATTGTCATGCCGGGGATAGTTCTCATAAGAGCTATATCCTCGTTGCACTGGTGGGTAGCACCGTCCTCACCGACGGAAATGCCGGCGTGGGTAGCGCCGATCTTTACATTAAGATGAGGGTACCCAATGGAGTTGCGAACAATCTCAAAGGCACGGCCCGCAGCGAACATAGCAAAGGTGGAAGCAAAGGGTATCTTACCTGTAGCAGCAAGCCCTGCGGCAACGCCCATCATGTTGGCCTCGGCAATGCCGCAGTCAAAAAACCTTTCAGGAAATTTCTTCTTGAAAATGCCGGTCTTGGTAGCAGCAGCAAGGTCTGCATCAAGAACATAAAGATCTTCGTATTTATCGCCAAGAGCAGCAAGCGCCTCGCCGTAGCTCTCTCTTGTTGCCTTCTTAATTACATCTGCCATTGCTCAGCCCTCCAATTCCTTCAATTTAGCATTAAGCTCATTCACAGCCTGCTCATACTGCTCTGCATTCGGAGCAGTACCGTGCCAGCCGACCTGGTTCTCCATATAGGAAACGCCCTTGCCCTTGACCGATTTCTGAATTATCACAACAGGCTGGCCCTTGACTGTATCAGCCTCGGCAAAGGCAGCCTCAATGCTGTCAAAATCGTGAGCGTTCATTTCGATAGCGTGCCAGCCGAAGGCCTCGAACTTTTCCTTGATGGGGTAGGGGGACATAACGTCGCTGATCTTTCCGTCTATCTGAAGGCCGTTGTTATCGACCACAGCTACAAGATTATCAAGCTTGTAGTGAGCTGCAAACATAGCGGCCTCCCAGACCTGACCCTCCTCGATCTCGCCGTCACCGAGAACGGTGTATACCTTATAGGTATTGTTGGAGATCTTTCCGGAGAGGGCCATTCCGCAGGCAGCAGAAATGCCCTGACCAAGTGAACCGGAGGACATATCGACACCCGGTATAGTGATGCAGGGGTGGCCCTGGAGCATAGCGCCTATATGACGCAGGCTTTTGAGCTCGCTCTTATCAAAGAAGCCTTTCTCAGCCAGCACAGAATAAAGTGCAGGAGCGGTGTGACCCTTGGAGAGCACGAATCTGTCTCTTTCAGGCTCATCGGGCTTGTCGGGGTAAACATTCATCTTTGCAAAATAGAGATAGGTCAGCAGGTCAGCAATAGAAAGAGAGCCGCCCGGGTGACCGGATTTAGCATTGAAAACACCCTCGATTATCCCGAGGCGCACTTTGCAGGCTGTGATCTCAAGCTGTTTTTTGATTGTAGCGTCCATAACATAACCTCCAAATATATTTATGATATAAAATCATAGCTTTAACTTTGAATAGATAAGCTCGACCACCCTGGCTATGGCGTTCTCCTCGCAGGAGACGTCAAGAACGATATCGGCAGCAGCCTTTGTCTCGGCGGTGGCATTGGACGGGCAGATGCCTATATCAGCGTATCTGAGCATTTCAATATCATTATTGTAATCCCCGGCAGCAACTATAGTATAGCCCTCCATACCGCAGGCACTCCGCAGTTCCTTCAAGGCAGAGCCCTTGGAAATATTCTGCGGGAGCATCTCATAATAAAAGGGAGCGGACCTGACAAAATCCACGTCCTCAAAGCCTTGAGTCTCCACAAACTGAATGAGCCTGTCCATTTTTTTAGGCTCCAGTGCAAAGAGCACCTTGTACCAGTTATCAGGTATCTCATACACCCCGCACTCCACAGGTGTCACCTTGCAGATCCTGCAGTGCTCCTCCTCAAGAGGGGTCATCTGAGGAACATACACATTGTCAATGGGCAGAACCTCACAGCCGGTATCAGGATTAGCCCGCAGTATCATATCTGTAAAGGTCCTTGCCTTATCAGGCAGATAAACATCATAATACTGCCTTCGGGAGTTGATGTCGTAGACCATTCCGCCGTTGCACATAATGATAGGCGCATTAACAGAAAGCTTATCGAAATACTGCATGGAAGCCTGAAGGCTCCGTCCGGTGGCGATCGAAAAGCGTCCGCCGTCCCGCTGAAATCTGTTTACTGCTTCAAGATTTGCTTTGCTCGGAATCTTACTGGCAGGCAGAAAGGTGCCGTCCATGTCGGTGATAAGCAACACCTTGCTTATATCATCAAGCATTTATCATCCTCATTTCCTTAGCTTGGTCAGCTGCTGAACAAAATACTCAGGCAGTTCGCTGTCAAACTCCATATACTCACCGGTGACCGGGTGTATGAAGCCGACCTTCCTTGCATGGAGGCACTGGCCGTCAAGACCCTTTACGGCTTTGCCGTAAACCTCATCGCCGTAGACGGGGTGGCCGATATAGGCGCAGTGGACTCTGATCTGGTGTGTCCGGCCGGTTTCCAGACGAAACCTGACAAAGGAATACTGGCCGAATTCCTCCATGACCTCATAATGGGTAACGGCGTTCCGGGAGTTCTGCTCGGTAACACACATCTTTTTTCTGTCGTACTTGCTCCTGCCAATGGGTGCGTCAACAGTGCCGGCCTTTTCCTTGAAGCACCCGCAGCAAATGGCATTGTATTCCCGTGTAAAGGAATGCGCCTTGATCTGTTCTGCCAGCAGGTTATGGGAGTTGTCATTCTTGGCTACTATCAGCAGGCCGCTGGTCTGCTTGTCTATCCTGTGGACTATCCCTGGGCGTATCACACCGTTTATACTTGAAAGCCGCCCATGACAATGATAAAGCAGCGCATTTACAAGGGTACCGTCGGGGTTTCCGGCAGCCGGGTGGACTACCATACCCTTGGGCTTGTTCACCACCAAAAGGTCATCGTCCTCATAGACAATATCTATAGGGATATTCTGCGGCAGCACATCAAGGGGCTCCGGGTCCGGCACAGAGACTTCAATATGCTCATTGCCCTTGAGCCTGTAATTTTTGGGAACTGCAATGGCATTTACCTTTACACCGCCATTTTCTATCAGCTTATGCAGCGCATTTCTGGTTATTTCTTCACATTGTTCCGAAAGCCACTTGTCAAGTCTTTCGCCCTTGCAGCTGATATCGGCATTAAATTCCAGTGTTTTCATCAGTGCTTACCTCACCTTCTGCATCTTCCGGTGAGGGTACCTTCCCGGCAGGAGCCTCTGAGTTGACCGACTGCTTTTTTTCAGACTTATCAAAGAAGATGAAATATACAGCCAGCAGGATAACTCCAAATACAACGCATATATCAGCGAAATTGAAGATCGGGAAATCTATCGGGGCAAAGAGGATATAATCGACCACCTCTCCAAGACGTATCCTGTCGATCAGATTGCCGATACCGCCGCCGATAAGCAGCGCCAGTGAAATATTCATCAGCCTGCTTTCTCTGCGTTTGAGATACATAAACACCAGCCCGCCAATAATTACTATCAGCGGGAAGCCTATAAGGAACCAGGTCTTCCCCTCCATCATGCTCCAGGCGGCGCCCTTGTTGGTAATATGTGTCAGATTGAAAACATCGAAATCTCCGAAATGGATTACTCTGATTATTTCTCCGGATTTGATATTGGCAACAACGGCAATCTTTATCAGCTGGTCGGCAGCCGTCAGAAGCAGGATCAGAACAAGTGAAAAAATATACATTGCGTTTCCTTTATAACCGCCTAAAGGCTCTGCAAAGATCACAGAGCCTCCAAGCTGTAATGTTTTATTCTACTGCTCTGCAGCATCTTGCGCAGAGTGTTGGGTGAGCGGCGTTCTGGCCTACAGTCTTATCATAGGACCAGCATCTTTCGCACTTCTCGCCCCCGGCCTTGGCAACTGTGAAGGACACGCCCTCCATGTCGCCCTTGAATTCGCCCTTGTCAGCTCCGGCCTCGACCTTAACCTCGGAAACGATCAGAGCGTCCTTCAATTCGCTGTTGACTGCCTTTACAGCCTCCAGCATAGCATCGGAATAAATCGTAACACTTGCCTCCAGTGAAGCACCGATGACTTTATCGCTTCTCTTGAGCTCAAGAGCCTTCTTAGCGTCCTCTCTAACAGCAGAGATAAGCTTCCACTTTTCGGTAAAGGCCTCGTCTACCTTGATGCCGCTCTTTGCGGGCATATCGTTCAGGAAGATGCTCTCAGGGTCGTCGCCCTCGGCGTGAGGCATAAACTGCCATATCTCGTCGGCTGTAAATGAGAGGATAGGAGCCACCAGTCTTGCAATAGCAGACAGTATCCTGTAGATAGTTGTCTGTGCAGCTCTTCTCTCGACTGAGCCGGCCTTCTCACAATACAGTCTGTCCTTGATGACGTCAAGGTAATAGTTTGACATATCAATTACACAGAAATTGTGGATAGCATGGAAAACGATATGATAATCAAATACATCATAAGCGGCGTTTACCTTGTCGATCAGCTCGTCCAGCTTTACAAGAGCAAGCTTGTCGATCTCGAAAAGCTCATCATCGGAAACAGCGTCCTTGTTGATGTCAAATTCTGTCAGGTTGCCGAGGATAAATCTTGCGGTGTTTCTGATCTTCTTATAGGAATCAGAGAGCTGGGCAAGAATGTCCTTGGAAATTCTTATATCTGAATGGTAATCAGAGGAAGCCACCCACAGTCTCAGAATATCAGCACCGTACTTGTCGGTAATATCCTTGGGGTCGATACCGTTGCCAAGGGACTTGTGCATGGTCTTACCCTGACCGTCAACCACCCAGCCATGTGTGCAGACTGCCTTATAGGGAGCGCAGCCGTTTACAACAACTGAGGTCAGCAATGAGGACTGGAACCAGCCTCTGTACTGGTCAGCGCCTTCAAGATAGAGGTCAGCGGGGAATGAGAGGTCAGGTCTTTCGGAAACAACGCCGGCGTGTGTGCAGCCGCTGTCGAACCAAACGTCCATGATGTCCATTTCCTTCTCGAACTCTCCGCAGCCGCATTCGCACTTAACGCTTTCCGGGATAAACTCCTTCAGGTCACGGAGATACCAGGCATCGGAACCCTCCTTGCGGAACAGTTCTGAGATAGCCTCGATAGTCTGCTCATTGACAATGGGCTTGCCACAGTCCTTACAATAGATGATAGGAATGGGAACGCCCCATGTTCTCTGGCGGGAGATGCACCAGTCAGAGCGGTCTCTTACCATGCCCTTGATGCGCTCCTCGCCCCAGCCGGGGATCCACTTAACATCTTCGATAGCCTTGATAGCTTCGTCCTTGAATTCATTTACAGAGCAGAACCACTGGTCTGTAGCTCTGAACAGGATAGGCGACTTGCATCTCCAGCAGTGAGGATACTGGTGGACGATCTTTTCTGTAGCCAGCAGGTTGCCGGTCTCGGTCATATGCTTGGCGATAACGTCGTGGGCCTTGTTTGTGGGCAGCCCGGCGAACATACCGGATTCCTCTGTGAGCACGCCCTTGCCGTCAACGCCGACAACGATACCAAGCTCATCATATTTTTTGCAGACCTCAAAGTCGTCAACACCGTAGCCGGGAGCGGTATGAACGCAGCCGGTACCGCTTTCAAGAGTAACGTGGTCTCCGACGATAACAAGAGATGTCCTGTCCATAAAGGGGTGCTGTGCCTTGCAGTATTCCAGCTCTGCACCAGTAAACTTGCCTACTGTCTCATACTCTGTGATGCCGGCCTTCTTCATGGTCTCAGGCACAAGATATTCAGCCATGATGTAATTCTCGCCGTTAGCCTTTACAACGGTGTAGTCATAGTCGGGGCCAAGGCAGATAGCAACGTTGCCCGGGAGGGTCCATGTAGTGGTAGTCCAGATAACGAAATAGGTATTCTCCTTATCAAGTCCGAGAGGTGCCAGCAGGCCCTTATCATCTGTGACCTTGAACTTTACATAGATAGATGTACAGGGATCGTCCTGATACTCGATCTCTGCCTCGGCAAGGGCGGTCTGACATTCAGGGCACCAGTACACCGGCTTTAAGCCCTTATAGATATAGCCTCTCTTAGCCATTTCGCCAAAGACCTTTACCTGCCTTGCTTCAAACTCAGGCTTTAATGTCAGGTATGGGTCCTCAAAGTCACCCAGCACACCAAGACGCTTAAACTGCTCTCTCTGAGTATCAACGAAGGAGAGTGCAAACTCTCTGCAGTGCTTTCTCAGTTCAACAGGAGGGATAGCACCGTTCTCGACGCCGATCTTCTTCATAGCCTTCAGCTCGATAGGGAGGCCGTGAGTATCCCAGCCGGGAACATAATTAGAGCAGTAGCCGCTCATATTCTTATACTTGACGATTATATCCTTTAGCACCTTGTTAAGGGCGGTGCCAAGGTGAATATCGCCGTTAGCATAGGGAGGGCCGTCATGAAGAATATATGTAGGCTTACCGGAATTCTTCTTTATTATCTTTTTATAAAGCTTATCGTCGTCCCATTTTTTGATTGCGTCCGGCTCCCTTTTCGGAAGATTTCCTCTCATGGGAAATTCTGTTACAGGGAGATTAAGTGTCTTGTTATAATCCTGTGACATTTGAATTAACTCCTAACGATTATTGATTTTTTTTGCCGAATTTAAGATCATCCGGGTGAAGCACCGGCTCAAAGGAACCGGTATTCAGGATCTTATCAATATGCTCCTTCTTGGCAGCATCGGCAGCCTTCTTTTCTGCCTCTTCCTTTTCCTTCTGAGCGGCCTCAGCAGCAGCCTTAGCCTTTGCAGCATCTTCAGCTGCAGGCTTTGCAGGTGCAGCGGGTGCCTCGGAAACATCAGCCTCCGGCAGCTGCATGATAAGAGAGAGCTGCTTCTGATAAAGGGGCAGAAGCTCTGCCTTGAACATGGTGACCTCACGCTTCAATGCGTCAAGCTTAGCCTTTTCCTTGGCATATTCCTGATTGATCTCCTCGATCTTCTGTTTGGTCTTGGCAGTTTCCTGCTTTATCATTTCGGCGCATCTGTCATGATATTCTTTGGTAATGCGCTCGCATTCTGTAGAGCTCTGCTCCTTCAATCTGATCTCTTCAGACTTGGCAGATTCGATCATATCTCTGGCCTGAGCCTTAGCGTCGTTGATTATTTTATCCGCTTCCTTGTGGGAGTGGATAAAAGCAGTCTTTATATATTCCTCGTCCTCACGGAACTTGCTGAGCTCCTCATTAAGCTTGCTGATCTCAGCTTCGCTTTCCTCTTTGGCCTTGACTGCACTCTCATAATCCTTTGCTATATCGTCAAGGTAATCCATAACCTCTTCTGCATCATATCCATTTCTTGAGGTAGAAAAGGACTTAGATCTAATGCTTGATGCTGTCACCATAATTATGACCTCCTAAATGTACTTTTTTATACTGATATGTATTCTATCCTTTTTGGTCAGATCGCCGACCTCTGAAAGCAGGAATTTACCGTAGCCCTTTGCAGAGAATACATCTCCGGCGGAAAGCTTGCGGTCCGAAAGCTCGACGGCTTCATAGTTCACCTGAACACCTCCCTGGTGCAGCAGGCGGGCGGCCTTTTCTCTTGAGATCCGCAAAGCAACACTAAGCACACTATCGAGTCTCAGTGACGCAACAGTGCCTTCGATCGGTAAATATTTCTGCTCAGGTATTACGATACCTGCCATTCCGGATTCGCTCTTAACACCTACTCTGCCTATTTTTTCCAGCATCAAGGCATGGTCAGCGATGGTATTATACACAAACACAACGCTGTGCCCCTCGCTGACGATAATATCACCGACAGTGTCTCTTTCAATGCCGAGGGACATAAGGCAGCCCAAGAAATCTCTGTGGGTCAGGCTGTCGCTTTTGCGGTAAAAATAGCTGACAGCGGTAAATGGGAACCGACTCTTATCTGCCTCGGAATAGGGAGCGAACATTCCCAGCACCTGACGTGAAGCGCCCTCATAGCCGCCGTAAAAGCAGAAGCTCTCGAAGCGCTGCGAGGCCAGCACCTTTCGGCAGAGAGCCTGCTGGTGCTCATCAAGAAAAAATGTAAAGCGATCCTGATATTTTTCCTCGCAAGCCCTTATGCTGTCAAGTATCCTGCCTGCAAGCAGCTTGTCCTCATCGGAAAGCTGCCCCAGAAAAGACAGGTCGTTTTTCATCAGAAGCTATAGCCGTTATTTTCAAGCTCGCTCATTAGGTCATCGCCGACAAACTGAACATTGCTGGGAATGATAGCAAAGGTTTTCTGAGCCATCATTTTGATCTTAGCATCGTTAGCGTAGGCAACACCGGAGATAAAGTCAAGAATTCTCTTGGCATCATCGCTCTTGACATTCTCAAGGTTGAGCAGAACTGTTTTCTTGTTGTTGATGTCTGTGCCGATGTCGGTGACCTCAGAATATTTCTCAGGTCTCGCAAGCACGATCTTCAAAGAGCTCTCATACTCGGGAGCGGCCTGCGGACGGGCGTATGTAGGTCTTAACGGTTCAGCCTTGGGCTGAGGTGCAGCCTGCTGGGGAGCAGCTGCCTTCTTGCTTCTGTTATCTTCGTACACGGAACGATAATCCTCCTCTTGTTCAACTTCTTCCTCGTCTTCGTCACTAATGAAAATGTTCTTAAACCCCTGGATCACACTCATTACTCAAACCTCCAAATATTTTCTTGCTCCGAAGAGCTTTGTACCGATTCTTACAAGTGTTGAGCCATGCTTGATAGCCAGCTCATAGTCCCCGGACATACCCATAGAGAGGGTATCTATCAGGGAATTACCGAGCTTTTTGTCTTTAAGCTCGTTATAAAGAATATTCATCTGCTCAAATATTTTCTCATCGGCGCCGATAGGCGGAATCGCCATGAGCCCACGCAGACGGATATTTTCAAGCGGCTGTATCTGCTCAGCAAGCTGAAAGAGGCTGTTTTTATCAACACCGCTTTTGCTTGCTTCGTCACCGATATTCACCTCAAGCAGGATATCCATGACCTTATTGTTTTTGGCAGCGTGCTTATTAATCTCCCCTGCCAGCTTCAAACTGTCCACCGACTGTATCATAGCAACATCATTGATGATATACTTGACCTTATTGGTTTGCAGGTGACCTATCATATGCACCTGTGCTGACTTATCGTAGCTGTCCTTCTTAGAGAGAAATTCCTGAACTCTGTTTTCTCCAAGCAGCGTCAGCCCCTTGGATACTGCAAAGTTTATCTTTTCGGGAGAAACGGTTTTTGTGACTGCCATTATTTCCACGGCGGTCTCCGGCCTGTATCTTCTCACTGCCTCTGAGACCTTAGCCTGTATTTCTTTAAGATTTTCTTCGATCTCAATAAATTCATTCGGAGCTGTCATTTGCTGAATCATCTTCCTTTGAAACTGCCTCAAGCAATATCTGGTCATAGAGCAGAAGGAAATCAGCGTCGGAGCTGTTTTTTGAAACGACAAAATCATTTCCCTCGTAGATGACATCTATACGCTTGAAGGTAACGTCATTGCCAAGAATTACATAGACGCCCTTGTTGCCGTCCTTGAACCTGATAGCATCTCTCGGCACCTTGATGCCACGGTATTCATCAAAGACCAATTCCATAGACTGCACTCTGGCGCCGGCGATCTCGGAATCCAGGCGGTTGCAGCTGATAACAGTAACGCACTTGCCTTCGTCGTCAGGCTCGCCTATAGATTCTATTCTCGCCTTGTAAAGATCGGAGCTGTTGCCGATCCTGAACTTGATAGAATCCCCTTCTGCCAGCCTTTTATCCTTCGGAAGAACAGCTGCTATGCTGCATGAGTAATCCTCGAACATTTTGCCTATCGCCTTTGATGAGGGACTGACATCGTTCTGCCCCTCTATGATCGCCTCGATCTCGCTTCTTGAAAGCTTTGCTGCGGACTCCATATCCAGAGTGTCCTCATAGCCGTCACAGTTGGAAACGAAATAGCCGGAATCCGGTATCTCGACGGTCTTGATCTTGGATTCGTCCACCTGAAGCTTTTTTGCCAGTGATTCAAGCTCGCCTATCTCCTTGGCATAGTTTGAGTTCTGGCCGGTGATGACATTGTAAATGTTCATCTTCAAAAACAGCTCATCGGCGGAGTTATCATATGAGGCCAAATCACCTTTCAGGCCGGAGGATAGTAGCTTCTTATATTCTGAATCTATCCTGCCGGTCAGAGTGTCCGGCTGAACATACTGGGCATTGCCCGGATTCTGTGCATTTTCAAGAGCCTGCGCCTTAGCAGTGTAGGCATCTGCTTTTCGCTTGTTTATCAAAGACTGCTCGTCCGGATAAACATTAGCAACTATACTTCCGGGAGAAAGCTTGCTGCCGTCCTGATACAGATACTCATAAACTCCCTTAACGTCCGACTCGATGACCCGCTCGTCACGGATAACGACGCCTTTAAAGGGTATGTTCTCGTTTATTTCACAAAGCACTGCTTCTTCCGTCTTATGCCTGTCGTTGAGCCGGTAATAGATCTGGCTGCCGACAGTAAGCAATATAAGCACCGACAGAAGCACCACCAGTGCTTTAGTCGTAAGCGTGTTCATTATTTATCCTCGATTCAGTCCTGCTGATTACCGGCGTCAAGAATATTGATAGGTCTGACGGGTGAGATCGTGGATATAGCGTGCTTGTAAACCACATTCTGCTTGCCGTCGCAGTCAAGAATAACTATATAGCTGTCAAAGCCCTTAACGATACCCTTGAACTGATAGCCATTCACAAGGAAGACCGTCAGGGATATTTTTTCTTTTCTCGCCTGATTCAGAAATACGTCCTGCAAGTTTAAATTCTTATTCATTTTAAACACTCCTTATTTTTACACATAGTCTACCCCTTATATCTCACCTTATATTATAACACATAATTTCCGATTTGGCTACTACTTTTTCAACATTTTTTAGAAAAATTTTATATTCTTCATTTTCGTCGGCATAGACCCACCGGATATTCTCAACTCTCCTGAACCAAGTGAGCTGGCGTTTAGCGTAATGGCGGGTCTCCAGCTTGATCCTGGCAACGGCCTCGTCAAGGCTGATATTCCCCTCAAAATATGGTATAAGCTCCTTATAGCCAATGGCCTGATAAACAGTTGTGGGCTTATAGCGATGATAAAAGTCAAGTGTTTCTTCCACAAGGCCGGCTTTTATCATTTCATCTACCCGCAGCTCTATCCTGTCATAGAGCTTCTGCCTGTCATGGAACCCTATACCTATAATACAGCTCTCAAAGGGCGACGCTTCAAGGCGGCTTTCCTGCTTGAGCTGAGTAAGGGTCTTGCCCGTCACCTCATAGACCTCAAGTGCTCTGATGACACGGTTCAGGTTATTTTCATGTATCTGTTCAGCCGCCTGCGGGTCTATTGCCGAAAGGCGCTTCCAGAGGGAGTGCTTGCCGAAGCTCTCTGCATAAGAGCGCAGCTCCTGACGCTTTTCGGTGCTGCCGACGGCCTCATCAAATCTGACATTATCCACAAGAGAGCTGATATACAGCCCTGTGCCTCCGCAGAGGACAGGCTGCTTGCCTCTTGAATGGATATCATATACGCACTCCTTAGCCAGCTTGACATATTCAGCCACACTAAAGGGCTGCTGAGGCTCAAGGAAATCTATCAGGTGATGTCTGACACCCTGCATCTCAGCCTGTGTAGGCTTGGCTGTAGCTATGGAAAGGCCCTTGTATATCTGCATGGAATCAGCAGAAACGACCTCTCCGTTATAAAGCTTTGCCAGTTCGACTGCAAGCCTTGTCTTTCCGGAGGCTGTGGGCCCGGCTATAACTATAAGCGGTATTTTTTCAGCCAGGGGTCGCTCTCCTTTTCATAGAGTATCACACGATCCTTCTGAACTGCTTTTCAATGTCCCGTTTTTTTAACCGTATCATGATCGGGCGACCGTGGGGACAATACCTGATCTCGTCGTTGCCATAGACATTATTCACAAGAGCCTGAAGCTCTAAAATATCAGAATCGTCATTGGCCTTTATTGCTGCCTTGCAGGCAATGGAATGATAAAGCTCGTCGAATATCTCAAGCTGCGGGTTATGCTTGCAGATGATAAAATTCTGGGCAAGTGTGGTAACAATGTCGGTGGGGTTTTCGTCGCCAAGTATTATCGGCACACCTTTTACCGCCACATTCGGCGCCACGTCCGGCTCAATCGAAAATCCCAGCTTGTTGACAGCATCTACATTAGCAGCCAGCGCATCATACTCATCGTAAGAGAGCATAACGATTATGGGTTCCAAAAAAAGCTGTGTATCAAGCTCATTGGCGTTATCCTTGATCTTTTCAAATATATATCTTTCATGTGAAGCGTGCTTGTCAAAAAGCAGCATCTCGTCACCCGCCTGAGCCACGATATAGGTCTTAAAGAGCTCCCCTATGACCTTGGGTTTAACAGGCTCCTTGTAGCTGTCAGCGACTATCTCGCTTCTGTGCTCAAAGCTGGCATTTGACAGATATTTGAAATCTTGAATCTGCTCGTTTATCTCCTGAGTCTTGGTCTCAACGTCATTGGCGGATTCATTCTCATGGTTATATTCCGGTGCAGCCTCACTCGCAGGAACAGGTTCAGCAGGCTCAGCATCAAGGGCCGGCGCTTGCTTTTCCTCCGGCGGTTTGAGAGGCAGGCTCTCTGCGGCCTCGTCCAGAGATCTCAGGAAAAGGTCCTCACCGCTGCTGTTGACCTTTTTCTCCGGCTTTCCGGCGGGAGGGACTGTCAGCTTCTTCTCCGGCCAGGGGACCTTAGTGTTAGAGGGCTGTGAGGGCTTGTAATCAAGCTCCGCTGCTGAGACAGTCTTCTGCGGAACAGAAACAAATTTAAGCTGTTCGCCCTGGGGCTTCGGCGGGAGATCGTAAAGCTGGCTGTCTGTGAAATGGCGCTTCTTTTCAAGGGTCATATCCACGGGCTTATCTTCCTTGAGCAGTGAATCCTTAACAGCGAAATACACTGCCTCATAGATCATCTTATCGTCAGAGAAGCGCACCTCGATCTTAGTCGGGTGAACATTGACGTCGATAATTTCAGGGGCGGCTTCTATATTCAGAACACAGGCGGGGAACTTCCCTACCATGATCTTGTTTCTGTAGCCCTCCTCCAGAGCGCCGCAGCAGGTATTTGATCTTACAAACCTGCCGTTGACAAAGAAATTCTGGAATTTGCGGTTAGGGCGCCCCCAAAGAGGCCGAACGATATAGCCGCTCACCCTGATATTGTTCCAAGTGGAATCAACAGGTATAAGAGAGGCTGCAAATTCTCTGCCGAAAACAGAGTTGATCGCAGAGTAGAGCTTTCCGTCGCCGGCAGTGATAAGCTCCGGCTTGTTGTCTCTGATGAACTTGAATGAGATCTCCGGGTGAGAGAGAGCAAGCTTAGTGACAAGATTTGCCACTGCGTTACCCTCGGTAGTGTCTTTCTTCAAAAATTTCAGTCTGGCGGGAACGTTATAGAAAATATCCCTCACCACAAAGGTAGTACCGTCCGGGCAGCCACTCTGCTCGTTGAGCTTTTCAACGCCGCCCTCGATGATATAATGGGTGCCGTAGGTCTCCTCTTTAAGCTTTGTCAGAACATCGACCTTGGCAACTGCGCTGATAGAAGCGAGTGCCTCCCCACGGAAGCCCAGTGTCAATATACCGCTCAGGTCCTCCTTAGTGGCGATCTTGCTGGTGGCGTGCCTGAGAAAAGCCTTGGCTATATCCTCGCCGGCGATGCCGCAGCCGTTATCAGTCACCCGAAGATAGGTGCGCCCGCCGTTTTGTATTTCAACAGTTATTACATTTGCTCCTGCGTCGATCGCATTTTCAAGCAGCTCCTTTATCACTGAGGAGGGGCGGTCAATGACCTCTCCCGCTGCGATAAGCTCTGCGACCTCCTTGCTTAACACCTGAATATGTGGCATAAAAGCTCCTGTCTATCTTATAGGTATTTTGTCAGCTCCGAGACAAACTGTCTCAGCTCCGAGTCATTCATTTCGTCGATATTTGTTTTTCTCAGCTTGTCGGCTATCATATCGCTGCCGATCTTTTGGAAGGATATCTGTGTATCGTCCTCCTTGGCCATAGCCGCCTTAGCCTTGGCATTCTCGGCTTCCATCTCAGCCAGCAGCGCCTTGGCTCTGGTGATTATCTTATTGGGCAGGCCCGCCAGCTTAGCCACCTCGATACCGTAGCTTTCATCAACTCCACCCGGAACTATCTTCCTCAGGAACTTGATAGTATCGCCGCTGGGCTTGACTGCCACAGAGAAATTCCTGACTCCCTCAAGCTCACTTTCAAGGGATATGAGCTCATGATAGTGAGTGGCAAAGAGTGTCTTGCAGCCGAGAGACTTGGAGGTGGAGATGTATTCCGAAACAGCTCTGGCTATGCTTATTCCGTCAAAGGTAGAGGTGCCTCGGCCTACTTCGTCAAGGATAACAAGGCTTTGCTTGGTGGCGTGCTTGACTATATCTGCCACCTCGCTCATTTCCACCATAAAGGTCGACTGCCCTGCTGTCAGGTCGTCGGAGGCACCGATACGGGTAAATATCTGGTCTACGACCGAGATCCTTGCGTAGTCAGCCGGAACAAAGGAGCCTATCTGAGCCATAAGCGTTATAAGCGCCACCTGCCTCATGTAGGTGGATTTTCCTGACATATTGGGCCCGGTGATAACAGCCATTCTGTTGCTTGTCAGGTCAAGGTAGGTGTCGTTGGGAACGAACATCTCGTCCTTCTGCATGAGCTCTACTACAGGGTGCCTGCCGTTTTTGATCTCGATAGTACCGTCGATAGCTATATCCGGCTTGGAATAGTTGTTCTTTATAGCCGCCTTTGCAAATGAAGCCAGCACATCTACCTCTGCCACAGCAGTGGCCGTCTCCTGCACAAGCCGGAGCTGAGTAGCGATGAACTCTCTCAGCTCGATAAATATATCCTGCTCTAAATTCAGAACCTTTTCGCTGGCACCAAGTATCGTATTCTCCGCCACTTTAAGCTCATCGGTAATGAACCTTTCGCAGTTTGAGAGAGTCTGCTTTCTGATGTAGCTGTCCGGCACAAGATCATAGTAGGATTTCGTGACCTCGATATAATATCCGAAAACACGGTTATAGCCGATCTTCAGGTTCTTGATGCCTGTCTTTTCCTTTTCCCGCTCGGCAATATCATCAATGATGTTCTTGCCGCCGGAGATAATATTTCTGAGGCTGTCCAGCTGCTCATTAAAGCCGTCCTTGATAACTCCGCCGTCCTTAACATTGGCAGGCGGCTCGTCTACAAGGGCATTTTCAATCAGATTGGAAATAGCTTCAAGGGTGGAGATCTTATTATTCAGAGAATTCAAAAGCTTTGAGGAGAAGCCCCCGATTATGCGTTTCAGATTCGGGAGCTTCAAGGCAGTCAGAGACAGGGATTTCAGGTCTCTCGGTGTGGCTGTTTTATACATCACCCTTGTCATAAGGCGTTCCAGGTCATAGACGCCGGAAAGGACTTCCGTCAGCTCGTCCAGCTCGACGGGTGAAGAAACGAACTGCTCAACTGCATTCAGCCTGTCGATTATCTTGACAGGGTTTACAAGAGGCTGTTCCAGATAGGATTTCAGCATACGCTTGCCCATAGAGGTCTTGGTATTATCCAGCACCCAAATAAGTGAGCCCTTGCGCTCCTTATTGCGGAGAGTCTCTGTCAGCTCAAGATTGCGCCTTGCAGTGTAGCCGATAGTCATGATAGGGTCGGAGTCATGCTTGATAATATTGGAGAACCTGCCGACCAAGGCCTTTTGAGTTTCATGTATATAAGCGAACATTCCGCAGACTGCATAGGCAGAGGTGCTGTCTGCTTTAATGCCAAGAGAATCCAGACTGGACACAGAAAACTGTGTCAGCACTTCGTCGGTATGGAGCTTTGGAGAAAAATCCCGCTCGTCCAGAAGCTGGACTGCCGCCTTCAGCTTATGCTTGATGAACTCGCCTATCTCCTTAAAGGACAAAAAGCCGTCGTTTATCAGTATCTCAACGGGCATAAAGCGAGCCAGCTCATTTACTGCATTTGTTGCAAGGTCCTTGCCGCCGAATTCAAAGAGGTGGACCTCACCGGTAGAAATATCGGCAAGG
>CADBTF010000229.1 GCA_902797485.1 uncultured Ruminococcus sp.
AGATGCCGTGGAAATCCGGGTCTCCGGAGATGTCACAGGTGCCGATATGCCCGGCGATTATTTTATAGTCCTCAAAGAACAGGCCGGTCTGGGCGGGGTATTTTTCAGTGAAGATATGCTCCGCAGTGCCGGCTTTCCAGAGCTCCCCTGCCTGCTCGTCTATACCTGCGTGAACAAAGATAGTTCTGCCGTCAGCGTGGAACCTGGGCAGTGATGACATCCACTTGGCATAGCCGCTGTCATGGTCGTCGTCGGAATAGTAGTAGTCAATGTTCGTCCAGCCCTCGGCAACTGTTTCCTCGTGGTTCCCCATAAGAGCTATCACCTTGCCGGGGTACTTTATCTGCAGGCCGATGATCTTATCAAGCACCTGATAATTGTCCGCTCCGCCATGGATATAATCCCCCATGAATATCAGCCGGGTCTCCGGCTCGTTCAGGTGGGGCAGCACCAGTGCCAGCGCCTTTTCAAGGGGCTTTAAGCAGCCGTGGATATCGGTAATGCAGTAATATCTCATTCGATCACCCTCTGTTCTTCAATAGCATTGATAGCATTTTGTATGCACTTTAAGGCAGTCAGGTCTCCGCCCTTTGAGGGGAAATACATATCAGGAAAGCCGTTCTTCCCCGGCCCCCAAGGGCTTGCGTCTTTATCACAGAGCACTGCCTGATACCTGCCCTCCGGCAGCTTGTGGTAGTTGCCGGAACCCTTATCGTAATCAACATAGCCCGGGTCCTCATAGACCTTGTATCCAAAGCCGGCTTTGTCCTTTGGTTCGGCATTATCCACATCGTCCTGAGTGATGCGGTATGGCATCAGGTGAATACCCTTGACAGTTTTTTTTACAGTTTTGCCATTGTATTCCACCGGCTCCCTGAGCGGCAGCCTGATCCAGAAGATAAACCCGGTATACTGGGTAGAGAATTTTTTTGCCCCGTTATGCTCCTCTTTGGTGAAGCCCCAGTATTGAGGCTCATTAAAAAGGCCTTTCTGTTCAGGAGTAAGCTGTTCCCAGGCCTGACTGAAATCTGCCAAAAGCTGTTTTTTATACCTGCTGATGCTGTCATATTTGCTTTCAAGCAGATATAATCTTTGGATAAGCTTTTTCCTGAGCCACTCCGGGCGGAGTATCTCCAGCCTGTCGGGGTATGCCAGCGCCAGGTCGATAATGCCCTTTTCGCTTGACATCAGCCTGACCTCATCATACTCACCTTCCAGCGGGCGGATACATTCATAGTTCTCTCCGAAGCAGTCATGCAGCAGGGTGTAGTAATTTCTGTTCAGCTTAATAAACGTTGTCATGGGGCCGCCGTAGGTCATGGCAGGGTGCTTGAGCATATATTCAAGGGCGTTGGTATTTATCAGCTCCCTCACATTATTGATAAGCTTTCCCGGCTTATCCGTCAGCTTGATATTGCTCATCAGGTCCACCCTGAAAATGCTGACGCTGTCATCAAATTTTCCGTCTGAATGGAGATAGCAGCAGAGCATATATCTTCTGCCGCCGTATTTCACCACATAGTAGGGAACGGCTCTGTAAAGCTTCGGCTCGCCGCCGCTGCCCCTGCGGGGCACCACATTGCCGTCTTTGTCATAGCCCCCGAAGTTAAAGCATATTACCACACACTTATCCGCCGCTTTTTGGATAACGGCGGTGTTTTCAGCTGCGGTTTTCCCGTCGTCCACGGAAAAGAGAGAGAGGCCGTCAGTCTTGAGATCTATCCTTGGGTATTCATCTTTCAGCTTGTCTATCAAAGCCTTTTTGCTTTCCAGCGACAGAGTATCGGTACATCTGATACCGTCTGCGATAGCCAGCAGCTCAAAGGCCCCGATCTTGGGCTTGCAGTAAATGTCTGTCAGCCGCTCAGGGATACCGTTCTCCCAGCCCTTATAGCGGATCACAAAATCCTCTCGGTTATTCTCATCAAGCCTTGGAGGGTTCAGAACGGCGATCAGCTCCCGCAGCGCCTTGGAAAGGGTCTTGGAATCGCAGCTGTAGTCAATGTCCTTATCCTTCGCAAGCCATTCCATAATATCTGACTGCTTGAGGCGGTTATTGCTGTCTGAATGGCGCTTCAGCACCTGAAGCACTTTGAGGACCCTCATAGGGTCGGTCACATTTCTGCTGTGCTTTTTCTCACTCATATACATACCTCCTCATGCTCTGCGGCAAAGGCCGCTGCCCACCCGCTTGTAGGCGATCTCTCCGAATTCGCTCCACTCCGGGCTGTAAAAATCGCATACAAATGCCGGAGCGATCCCGTCATAGCTGCCCTCACAGCCGCTGCGCAAAAGGCTGCGCTCATAGTGCCAGCTTGCTTTGTCTCCCGAAAGATAGAGAACACTGCTGCCGGACACCAGCGCAAATGGGAACAGCCTGTTAGCTGCCGTTATCCCGTTTTCAGAGAAAAGCTTTACTGCCGGGTCATTTGGCCTGCGCCGCCTCAGATCAGGCTCGCCGCCATACTCCCTGCCGGTGACAGCCAAGAGTCTCAGCCGGGCTTCCCTGCGCTGCTCCTCATAGCTTGCCTCACCGTCTGGGTCAAGGTCATTTCGCCAGATATGCCCCACAACGTCATAAGAAAAGCCCTTTGGGGCTATCAGAAACAGAAGCCCCTCACCCCGCAGCCTGAACCGCCCGATCTCGTCCAAGGCCTCATCACGGCTCCTGAAACGGCCCCGATGGATACATACTCTGTCCAGCTGCCTGCCGCTGGCAAGGCTATAGACCTTCACCTGCCAGCTTACGGCTTTAGCACCGGGATACACAGTAAGATCATCATAGACCGAAACAAGCCTCTCACCGATAAATATGAAGCACTCAGTTCCGCAGGGCAGCGCCCCCGTTTCTTTCAGGCGCTCACAAAAAAGCTCTGTTCTATTCATATACATACCTCCTTAACTTTCTCAGCTCACTGTGCCGGAGCATAGCTCCATTATACACATGGCGACCGGGAGAAGTAAGGACTTGGCAGTATACTTTATCAAAATTATATCACTATTCTTTTTTTGTGTCAACAGTATCTGTGCTGAAAATGCTTCTCACAGAAAACGAAAAAAATTTTTCTGTCAGGGTATTGACAAAAAGTGTTTTAGGTGTTATAATGTGGAAAGCAAAAACCGTTGAGGCGGAGATAACGGTGATGATGCTTCCACAGAGAGCCCGTGGTGCTGAGAGTCGGGTGAAAAACAAGTCATCAAATGGACCGCTGAGGGCGCAGTCAAATGCCGGAGACGGCAGAGTATTCTGCGACGTGTGGGCATACGTCAGTTGCCGGGGATATGTTGGTATCCTGCTAAGTGCCCGGCACAGGCCGGGAATCAAGGTGGCACCGCGGATAAAGTATTATTCGTCCTTGGCAGAAGGTAATTTCTGTCAAGGGCTTTTTGTTTTTTGACAAATAATATTTTGGAGGTGCTTATTATGAAGTTTTCGATGACGCTGGAGGAGGTAAAGGGCTTTTGCGGCAAGGGCTACGACATTGTCCCCATAAGCTGCGAGATACCCTCTGACCTGTTTACACCCATCGACCTGGTGATGAAGCTGAAAAAGAATTCAAGTCACTGCTATCTGCTTGAATCCTGTGAGGACAGAGAGCGCTGGGGACGATACACATTCCTGGGCTTTGAGCCAAAGCTGGAAATAACCTGCGGCGAGGGCAGCATAACAATAGGCGGCAGAACGATCCCCGCCGATGATCCTACCCCCCACATCAGGGAGCTGCTTTCAAAATACCGCAGCCCGAAGATACCGGGGCTGCCGCCCTTTACCGGCGGACTGGTGGGCTACTTTTCCTACGACTTTCTGGCCTACAGCGAGCCCAGCCTGCGTATCCCGGTGGAGGACAGTGAGCACTTTAAAAACGCTGACCTGATGCTCTTTGACAAGGTAATCGCATTTGACAATTTCAGGCAGAAGCTTGTGCTGATTGCAAATGTCAAGCTCTCACAGCCGGAGGAATACTACCATAAGGCCTGCCGGGAGCTGGAAGAACTGGCAAGCCTTCTCAGGAGCAGCAAGAGAGCCTATGAGCCCGCCGGTCACCTGCTGAGCGAGATCGAGCCCCTCTTTACAGAGCAGGAATACTGCCGTATGGTTGAGCAGGCCAAGGAGCATATCAGAGAGGGTGACATATTCCAGATAGTGCTTTCAAACCGCCTTTCAGCGGAGTTCGAGGGCAGCCTGCTGGGTACCTACCGCATTCTGAGAATGAAAAACCCCTCACCCTATATGTTCTATTTTTCCGGCACAGATGTGGAGATAGCCGGTGCTTCTCCGGAGACACTGGTCAAGCTGGAAAACGGTGTGCTGCATACCTTTCCTCTGGCGGGCACCCGCCCAAGGGGAAAGACCGAGGCCGAGGATAAGGCCTTGGAGCGTGAGCTGCTGGCGGACGAAAAGGAGCTTGCAGAGCACAATATGCTGGTGGACCTTGGCAGAAATGACCTTGGCCGCATAAGCAGGTTCGGCACCGTTTCGGTGGAAAAGCTGAGAAGCATCGAGCGGTTCTCACACGTTATGCACATAGGCTCTACAGTACGTGGGGAGATACGGGATGACTGTGATGCACTTGACGCAGTGCGTGCTGTGCTTCCGGCGGGAACCCTTTCCGGCGCCCCGAAGATAAGAGCCTGCCAGCTGATCGCAGAGCTGGAAAACAACAAGCGGGGGCTCTACGGCGGAGCGGTGGGATATATAGATTTCACCGGCAATCTGGACACCTGCATCGCCATACGCTCGGCCTTCAAGAAAAACGGGCGGGTATTCATCAGGAGCGGTGCCGGGATAGTTGCGGATTCAGTTCCCGAGAAGGAGCATCAGGAGTGTATAAACAAGGCGGCTGCTGTGGTGGCTGCACTTAAAGCAGCAGAGGAGGAAGCGCTATGATAATGCTGATAGATAACTACGACAGCTTTTCCTACAACCTGTTTCAGCTTATCGGAGAGCTGGAGCCGGACATAAGGGTGATACGCAACGACGAGCTGACGGTGGAGCAGATCCTTGCAGCCAAGCCTGAGAAGCTCATAATCTCTCCGGGGCCGGGGCGCCCGGAGGACGCAGGAGTTATAGTGGAGCTTGCCAAAGCCGCTGCCGGCAGGATACCGACGCTGGGCGTCTGCCTTGGGCATCAGGCGATCTGCAAGGCTTTCGGCGGAAATATCACCTACGCCAAGAAGCTCATGCACGGCAAGCAGAGCACCGTCCGGCTGGACAATAAGAGCCTGCTTTTTAATGGTCTGCCGGAGTACACCCATGTGGCAAGATACCACTCACTGGCAGCGGAGGCTGAGAGCCTCCCGGAATGTCTTAAAATAACCGCTGCCACCAACGATAAAGAGGTCATGGCAGTTGAGCACAGAGACTACCGGATATACGGCGTGCAGTTCCACCCGGAATCTATTCTGACCCCATTGGGGAAGGATATGCTGAAAAATTTTATCAGATCGTAAAGGAGAGATAATGATGATAGAACAGGCAATAGTAAAAATAGTTGATAAGCAGGACCTGACTTATGATGAGGCTTATGAGGTCATAAGCGAAATAATGGCGGGCAAGACCAGCGCCACACAGAATGCGGCTTTTCTTGCGGCGCTTTCGACAAAATCCACCAAGGCAGAGACCATTGATGAAATCGCCGGCTGCGCTGCTGCCATGCGTGACGCAGCCACGAAATTCGAGAACGACGATGACCTGCTGGAAATAGTCGGCACCGGCGGAGACAACGCCCAGAGCTTTAACATCTCAACCACCTCGGCTATGGTGATAGCATCGTCGGGGATAAAGGTCGCAAAGCACGGCAACCGTGCAGCTTCCTCCCTTTCCGGAACAGCCGACTGCCTTGAGGCTTTGGGAGTAAATATCCGTCAGGAGCCGGGCAAATGCAGAGAGATGCTTGACGAGACAAATTTCTGCTTCTTCTTTGCGCAGCTTTACCACACATCTATGAAGTATGTGGGGCCTATCAGAAAGGAGCTGGGCATCAGGACGGTGTTCAATATCCTTGGTCCGCTGACCAACCCCTCAAGCCCCAAGCGCTATCTGCTGGGAGTGTACGACCCCTCATTGGTGGAGCCGCTGGCGCAGGTGCTCATGAGCCTTGGAGCCAAAAGAGGAATGGTGGTCTACGGAAAGGATAAGCTGGACGAGGTATCTGTCGCAGCACCTACACACATCTGCGAATTCAAGGACGGCTGGTTCAAGAGCTATGATGTCACCCCGCAGATGTTCGGCTTAAAGGGCGGCACTCATGCGGATATTCGTGGAGGCACCCCCGAAGAAAATGCCGCTGTCACCAGAGCTATCCTGCTTGGGGAGGAGAGAGGTGCAAAGCGGGAGGCTGTGCTGCTGAATGCGGGAGCTGCTCTTTGCGTAGGCGAAAAGGCAAAGGACTTTGCCGATGGTGTTGCACTGGCAGCAGAACTGATAGATTCCGGCAGAGCCTACAAAACGCTGGAAAAGGTAATAGAGGTCTCAAACAGGTAAGGTGATGATATGACTATTCTTGAAAAACTGGCAGAGCACGCTATGGAGCGTGTGAAGCTGGCAGAGCGGTCTGTCAGCCTTGAAGCTGTCAGGGAGCAGGCAATGGCTATGGAAAAGGGCAGCTTCGGCTTCGAGAAGGCACTGTCCAAAGCTGGGTTATCCTTTATCTGCGAGTGCAAAAAGGCCAGCCCCTCAAAGGGCATCATTGCGGAGGATTTTCCTTATCCGGACATAGCAAGGCAGTATGAGGCTGCCGGTGCAGACTGCATCTCTGTACTGACGGAGCCGAAATGGTTCTTAGGCAGTGGGCAGTATCTCAGTGAGATAGCCGCCGAGGTCAGTATTCCCTGCCTGCGCAAGGATTTTACCGTCCATGAATACATGATATACGAGGCCAAGGTGCTGGGAGCAGCTGCTGTGCTGCTGATCTGCTCTATTCTGAACGATACACAGCTGAAAAGCTATATCGAGCTGTGTGACAGACTGGGGCTCTCAGCGCTGGTGGAAGCTCACGACGGCGAGGAAGTCAGCAGGGCCGTTGATGCGGGAGCAAGGGTGATAGGTGTAAACAACCGCAACCTTGCAGATTTTTCAGTTGATACCGGCAACAGCCGCAGGCTGAGAGAGCTGGTGCCTCCGGGGACGCTGTTCGTCTCCGAGAGCGGGGTAAAGTGCAGGGCAGATGTGGAGCAGATCGAGCAAATGGGTGCAGATGCTGTGCTGGTAGGTGAAGCGCTCATGCGGGCGCCGGACATTGCATCAAAGCTAAGTGAGCTGCGGGGCGTGAGCTTATGACAAGGATAAAGCTATGCGGAATGATGCGCCTTTGCGACATAGAGGCGGTAAACGAGCTCCGGCCTGACTTCTGCGGGTTTATACTCTCCGCCGGCTTCCGGCGCTCACTGAGCGCCGAGACATTCACAGAACTATCCAAAAGTCTGGACAGTAATATAAGCTCCGTGGGTGTTTTCGTCAACGATGATATAGATAGGATCTCAGAGCTTTCATCACGCCTTGATCTTATCCAGCTCCACGGAAATGAAACTGACGACTATATCAGATCACTGCGTGACCTGACAGGCAAGCCGATAATCAAAGCCTTTAAGATCACCTCTCCTGAGGACGTAAGGCTTGCCGAAAAAAGCAACGCCGATTATATCCTGCTGGACTCCGGCACAGGCACCGGCAGAGCCTTCGACCACTCACTGATAACAGGCATTGAAAGGCCCTATTTTCTTGCAGGCGGCCTTACACCGGAAAATGTCCTGGAAGCTATCGGCACGCTTCACCCCTTTGGCGTGGACGCCAGCAGCAGCCTTGAAACTGATGGCTTGAAAGATAAAAATAAAATGGCGGCTATGGTTAGAGCCGTCAGAGGAGGAATCAATATATGAGCAATTCAAAAGGACGCTTCGGCGTACACGGCGGGCAGTATATCCCGGAGACGCTGATGAACGCTGTAATAGAGCTGGAAAAGGCCTATGATTATTATAAGAATGACGAGGGCTTCAACCGGGAGCTGACAGAGCTTCTGGAAAAATACGCCGGCAGGCCGTCGCTTCTCTACTACGCCGAGAAGCTGACCAAGACCCTTGGCGGGGCAAAGATATATCTCAAGCGTGAGGACCTGAACCATACCGGCTCCCACAAGATCAATAACGTGCTGGGGCAGGCTCTGCTGGCAAAGAAAATGGGCAAGACCCGCCTTATCGCAGAGACCGGCGCCGGGCAGCACGGTGTTGCAACAGCTACGGCGGCAGCACTGCTGGGCATGGAGTGCGTGGTGTTCATGGGAGAAGAGGACACAAAGCGTCAGGCGCTGAATGTCTACCGCATGAGGCTGCTGGGCTCAAAGGTAGTGCCTGTCACCAGCGGCACCGCCACTTTGAAGGACGCTGTTTCCGAGGCTATGCGTGAGTGGACCAGCCGCATTGATGACACCCACTACTGCTTAGGTTCCGTTATGGGGCCGCACCCCTTCCCGACTATCGTGAGGGATTTTCAGGCGGTCATTTCCAAGGAGGCCAGAGCGCAGATACTTGAATACGAGGGCAGGCTCCCGGATGCTGTTATCGCCTGCGTAGGCGGCGGCTCAAATGCCATCGGCAGCTTTTATAATTTCATCAGCGATGAGAGCGTAAGGCTTATCGGCTGCGAAGCCGCCGGCAGAGGCATAGACACCTTTGAGACTGCCGCAACTGTAAACACCGGCAGGCTGGGCATCTTCCACGGCATGAAAAGCTATTTCTGCCAGGACGAGTACGGGCAGATTGCACCGGTATATTCTATCTCTGCGGGGCTGGATTACCCCGGCATCGGCCCGGAGCACGCCCACCTGCATGACATAGGCAGGGCAGAATATGTTCCCGTGACCGACGACGAGGCAGTTGACGCTTTTGAATTTCTGTCCCGCACTGAGGGCATTATCCCGGCTATAGAGTCTGCCCATGCGGTAGCCTACGCTATGAAGTTAGCTCCCACAATGAACAAGGACCGGATCATCATAATTACGATTTCAGGGCGTGGCGACAAGGACTGTGCCGCTATCGCACGCTACAGAGGAGAGGATATAAATGAGTAAGATCAAGGAAGCATTTTTAAAGGGCAAGGCCTTTATTCCCTTCATCACCTGCGGGGACCCGGACCTGGAGACCACCGCTGCACTGGTGCGGGAAATGGCAGCAAACGGCGCAGACCTTATCGAGCTGGGTATCCCCTTTTCTGACCCCACCGCCGAGGGACCGGTCATTCAGGAGGCTAATATCCGGGCGCTTTCCGCCGGCACCACCACCGATAAGATATTCGCTCTGGTGGAGGGCCTGCGCCGGGACGTTACTGTTCCCATGGTGTTCATGACCTACGCAAATGTGGTCTACTCCTACGGAGCAGAGCGGTTTATCAGCACCTGCCGGCGCATCGGCATCGACGGTCTCATACTGCCCGATCTGCCTTATGAGGAAAAGGAGGAGTTTCTCCCCCTCTGCCAGCAGTATGATGTTGACCTTATATCGCTGATCGCACCCACCTCCGCTGACAGGATCGCCATGATCGCCAAGGAAGCGCAAGGCTTTATCTACATTGTATCCTCACTGGGAGTGACCGGTGTGCGCTCAAAGATCACAACCGATATTTCAAAGCTGGTAGAGGTAGTACGGGCCAACACTGACATTCCCTGCGCAGTGGGCTTCGGCATCTCCACCCCGGAGCAGGCATCACAAATGGCCCGCTGTGCCGACGGAGTGATCGTAGGCTCCGCCATAGTCCGCAAGATCGCAGAGCTTGGGAAAGCCGCTCCCACTGCGGTGGGAGAGTATGTCAAGCAGATGAAGCAGGCTGCAAACAGCTGAATAAAGGCAAAACAAAAGGAGCCGGAAGCGGCTCCCTTTTTTTGTCAATCAGGATAATTCTCCAGAATATCTATGCACTCATCGACCAGCCCCTCAGCTCTTGACAGCACGTCGGAGATAGTCTGACCGTCCAGGCTGACAAATACCTGCTTCGCCTGATTAATGGCATCTCTGCCGGCGTCGGTCTCGTGGTGGTAGATGTCGTCCAGCTGCTGCAGCGCCTTGGCCTCCAAGTCCTTGTAGACATTCTTGATGTCGTTGACTATGTTTATTCTTATCTCATCGTAGTTTTCAAGGGCTATGTCGATAATATCCGTCTGCTTCTTCTTTTTGAGTATCAGGCTGAAGGTGCTCATGGTGGCAGGCGGGAAGGTCTCTGAGGTGCCAAAAAGCTTGACGCTCATAACCGAACGGGTAACGTTCGTATTCATAGAGCGCATCAGGCGGCCTGTGTCTGTGGAGCGGCCGCTCTCGGCAAGCTCGCTTATGCCCAGCTTGGCTGAGAGATCTCTTGAAACGTCCTCAACAAACTTGTCTATCCTTCTGCGGTGATGCTCGATGCAGGTGCGGTAGGCTTCTCCCACCTTCTCCATAAGGTAGCTGTAGAAATACTTTTCTATATCCTCTGCCGGGTAGATGTCCTCACCGTTTTCGTCCTTGCGGCGGCACTCAAGCATACTCTGTCTGAGCTTGGCAAAGAACTCGTACATCCACTTTTCAGCTTCCTGCTGCATTTCGGTGATGCTGAGAGAGAGCTTGGGCTTCGCTTCGGCAAGGGCCTGAGCAAGCTGCTCGCACTGCTCGTCGAACTCGGCGGTCTTGTTCTCGATCGCCCTCATATCCATTTCTGCCATGTCAGAGAGCATTCTCAGCTTGGCATAGGTCTCCCCTACCATATTCTCCACCAGCGCCATTACACGCTTGGTGCGGATAACGTCCTTCTGCATTATGATATCACGCTTCAGGCTCAGCTCGAACTTTAAGAACTGTGTCTCGTAAAACTCTCTTGTGCCCTTGTCAGGCGGACGGTGCCCGCCGGTCTTGCGCATAAATTCGTCCTGCCCGCTGATGCCGTAAACTATAGCGTTGGGAACGATCCTGCCGGAAATGCTCTTGAACCTGCGCATGATCTTATCCACGTCCTGACGGTTTTGCAGGGCATCTATCATGTTCACCAGCACATAAAGCATACCGAACCTCTGGGGCTGGATATGGCTGGCGAGATATATCTGCTCGCTCTCCGAAAAGGGCAGCAGGCTGGAGGTGGCGTACATAATAGCGTCAGCATTCACCAGATACTCTGTCACCTGCTTGTCAAGGTCCTCCAGGTCGGAAAGGCCCGGGGTGTCCACAATGCGCATTTCCTTTAGTATGGGGGCATTGTCCTTAATATCAAGGTGGGCGATCTTTGAGGGATAGAGGCGCATTTTGATCTTTAATCTGTCACGGGTTATATCCCGGAAGGTCAGTATCCGCCTGTCGCCGTTTTCCAGAACTGCCTCCACCTTCGGCACCTGACTGTAGGAGATCTCATTTATGGTATAGGTCTCCGGAGACACATTTGAGGGTGCCAGTTCCTTGCCCAGCAGGGCGTTTATTATCGTGCTCTTGCCCCGCTTGAACTCCCCCAGTATAACTAAGGTAAACGGCTCGGAGGAGCGCTTCTGCACCAGTGCGTCGGAGGCTTTCAGCTCCCCTATAAAATCCGCACCCAGCACCTCTGCGATCTCCTTATCCTCGGTGAGGGCCCGCATTTTGGAGCGTATCAATTCTATATCCTCGGCGGCGGAGCGTGTCTTGTATTCGTCCATATCACTGCCCCCCCGTTCCAAGAAGCATAGAGCTTCTGACGTCACAGGTCTGCGAATTTATACGCTGACCCTGCTGCGGCCTTTCAAGGTCGGCACGCCAGTCAAAAAGCAGGTCGCATCTTAAAAATTCATTGCTGGCAACAGCTCTGCGCTCCAGCTCTGTAAGAGAATCGTCCACTTTAAGAGCTCTTGTATTCTGGGAAGAATAGACATCTGAAAGCGCCAGCAGCTTTGCTGCATCAAGTCTGTCAACCTTTCTGCCGTAAAAATCTATAAAGCCCTTGGTGTAGACGCTTGAGATGATCTCGCAGAACCGCCCCGGTTCATCAAGGCAGATCATAGCTGCCCTGTCAGCGGTTATATCCGCATATTTCATCCACTCGATCAGCGAGCGCACCAGCTGATTATTGACCGCCGGCTTGTATGACCTCTCAATAGGCACATATACATTTTTGTTATAGTTCAGATAGGTAAAGGCCCAATTGTAGTTGGTGTGGCCGTTTTGCAGCCGCCCGCATTCCGCACCGATGAGCAGGTTCAGCTCGTCCTGAGTGCAGATATGCACCAGCCAGTCTGAAAGCACTATACACGGGTCGATAAGCTCGCTTTCAATGGAATAGATAAGCGGCTTTTCTATATCGCTGCGCACGAACACGATGGGCAGATTGAGCTCCAGCCGCTCGGCGCATTTCTTTGCAAGGTTGTATATCTCCGGATATTTAAGCGCTCCGGCCTGATCGCATTTCATAAAAAGGTGCTTGGCCTCGGCGGAGATGTCTGTGGTGGTTATGGCTCTTGTCAGCCTGCCCCAGCCACCAAGCCCGGAGATCTTCTGCCTTACGGCGTAATCCGATTCAAAGGCATAGTCAAGCTGCCCGCCTGACATATGCTTTTCAAAAGAACGGGTATATGCGTTAAGATAAGAGTCAAAGCCCGTATCAATTTCCAGCAGCGGATTACCGGTCTCTAAAGACTCACTCATTGATTTTCCTCCTAAAATTTGCTGTCGAAAGTAAAGGGGCGCATTTTATCAGGACGCATTTGCTGTGTCACTGTTGTCGGCAAGCGCCTTCCTTAAAGCATAAGCGTCGGAAACTATCGAGCTGGCTGCCTCGGCAATACCGTGCAGGCGCTCCATTTCCTTTTCAGAGAGGTTGTTCTTCTCTGTTTTCAAAGCGTTCAGGTTATCGAGGGTCTCCTGAGTATCCCGCAGGATTATCTCAGTTTCGCTCTCGATCTTGCTCTTGAGTCCCTCAAATGCCGAGAACACCTGGCGGCGGACCGTCTCGGTGAAGTCGTTGTTGATGCGCATTTCGTGGAACTGCTTTTTGACCTGATTCTTGAAATTCGTCTTATACTTATCTATCCTCTCGTTTACGAGGAATTTGTCAATAGTAAGCCCGGCTGCCAATGTTCCGCCCAGGCCGGAGGCCGCCATGATGACCAGCGCCACAGGCCATGCGGGAGACAGGCTCAGCACGGTGGTAAAGAATATCGCAGAGAAGCTGGCAAGGCCGGTGCCGAAGCCCAGCAGAGCGCCCTTTAAGCCCGCTTCACGGAAGCCTAAGAAGGCTGCGCCGAAGCCAAAGGAGCCAAAGGCCGCACCGATGCCCTTATCAATGCCGCTGCCGTTTCTGGAAACTCTGTCGGAGAGGGTGAACATCTCCTGGATACGGGAGACTGACTCGAAAAACTCGTCCTCGAAGCCCTGCAGTCTGTCTGCCTCAACACTGATAGCAACGTTGATAGAATTCTGTATCTGCTCGCAGATAAGCGAAGCCTTGACCTCTATAGCCTCTCTTATCTTGTCGGTGAGCTTGGCTGTTACTACCTTGAGCTGGTCCTTCTTGAAATCGTCGGAGCTCATGGGGAAATGGTCTATTACCTCCATAGCCGCCCATTCTATGCTGCTCCAGTAGCTGTCCAGCACAGGCTTCAGGTCGGAGAACACATGGTTGGCGGATTCGTTTATCTTAACGAACTCCTGCCGCTTTTTGTTTCTGATGTCGTCGATCTCACCGATAGCCTTGTCGTACTTTTCCATGAACTCATCGTTAGCCATCATCAGGGCATTTTCCTGCATAACAACAGAACGCAGTATCTCTGTGCCGGAATTGGTTATCTTGTTGGTGAGTATCTGCAAGGCGATAACGCCCCGCTCCTTGGTGAGGATAGTTTCAAGAGCCTTCTCAAACTCCGGGAAATTGGAGTCTGCCAGCAGGCCGCTGTCCTCTATCTTCTTGGCAGTCAGGGCACGCTTGGCGTATACGCCTATTACCCTCGGAGTGCCGATCTTTCTCTTGTAGGCGGCAAACTCACGGCTGTCCTCTCCCATGACCTGCTTGGCCTTGTCCATAACATACTTGGTTATTCTGGCACGGACGGTCTCAACTATCTTCTGCTCGTCCTCGGAGGAGAATGTGCCGAAGCAGTTCACCACAAAGATTATCCTGCCCACATCAGAGGTGAGCATTTTCTTTTCCAGAAAGTCCTTTTCAAACTGTGAGAAGGGCGAATTAGCACTGATAACGAAAACCGCCGCATCTATCTTCGGGAGGATAGACAGGGTAACGTTAGTCATCTGCTCGTCATCATTGAGGCCCGGAGTGTCGATTATATCAACATTGTTCTTGCAGAACTCCGTGTCATAATAGACCGTAGCCTCCTTGACCTTTTCAGCGGTCTCCTCCGCCTCGGCTGTCAGCTTGGTGACATAGTTTTCCAGCTGGTCAATGTCCACACGCTCGCTTCTGCCGTCCTTGTATTCCACCTGAACATAAGGTGTCTCGCTGTAGGTCACACGGTTCAGGGTAGCAGTTGCGGGGAGTACGTCCGCCGGGAGGACCTCCTTGCCCAGCAGGGCATTTATCAGCGTAGACTTGCCCCGCTTGAACTCTCCGACTATAGCCACCTCAAAGTGGTCGGATTCGCTTTTTTCGATCGTCTCCTTAATGGAGCTTGCGGTGTTGACGAGGGATATCTCCTCGCTGAGTTCCAGCAGGCTTCTGAGATTTTTATTCAAAGTCTGCACGGTATCCCGATAGCTGGCATAGCTGCCGTAATCAAATTGCTTTTCCATTTCAGACCTCCGATCCTGCAATGGCAGGTTATTGATATTTCCAAGCCGGATATTATCCGGTATTACTCATTCTAAATTATACCACATTTATTATTTATTCGTCAACATTTTGTACAAAATTCCCAAAATAATTACTCTTTTGCACAAAATATAGTATTCCGCATTGTGCATTGTGAATTAAAAAACAGCGCCTCCGCCCGAAGGCAGAGGTGCTGTAAGAAGCATCATTATTCCTTTACCAAATGCAGAAGCCGTCAGTCTGCGAAAAGCGGTGTAGAGAGATAGCGGTCGCCGGTGTCAGGGAAAAGAACTACAATGTTCCTGCCCTCGTTTTCCGGGCGCTTAGCCAGCTCAATAGCTGCTGCCAGTGCAGCACCGGAGCTGATGCCTACCAGCACGCCCTCTTTTCTGCCCACAAGCTTTCCGTTTGCAAAAGCGTCCTCGTTGGAAACAGGGATTATCTCATCATAGACCTTGGTGTTCAGAACGTCCGGAACAAAGCCGGCGCCGATGCCCTGTATCTTGTGGGGGCCGGCAACGCCTGTGGAAAGCACCGCCGAGGAAGCAGGCTCAACAGCCACTACCTTAACATTGCTGTTCTTGCTCTTTAAATATTCACCGACGCCGGTAACAGTTCCGCCGGTGCCAACGCCTGCAACAAACACATCTACTTTGCCGTCGGTGTCCTCCCAGATCTCCGGACCGGTAGTCTCAATGTGAGCCTTGGGGTTTGCAGGGTTAGAGAACTGCGCAGGGATAAAGCTGTTGTCTATCTCCTTAGCAAGCTCCTCTGCCTTTGCGATAGCGCCCTTCATTCCCTTGCTGCCGTCGGTCAGCACAAGTTCCGCACCGTAGGCCTTCATAAGCTGGCGGCGCTCAACGCTCATGGTCTCAGGCATTACTATGATTATCCTGTAGCCCCTTGCTGCTGCCACAGATGCAAGACCGATACCGGTGTTACCGCTGGTGGGCTCAATGATAGTGGTTCCGGCATTGAGCTTGCCCTTAGCCTCTGCGTCGTCAAGCATGGCCTTGGCTATCCTGTCCTTTACAGAGCCTGCCGGGTTGAAATATTCCAGCTTTGCCAGCAGCTTAGCCTTCAGGCCCAGTTCCTTCTCGATGTTCGTCAGTTCGAGCAGGGGCGTTTTACCGATAAGGTCAGCAGCAGATGTGTAGATATTGGACATAATAATTCTTCCTTTCATGCAGGAGCATCTGCGGGGGAAGCGAGGCCCCCCGCACTCCTATGTTTATAGTAGGTTTTGTTATATGCTATATTATATTGTACTCTGATTTTTAGTATTTGTCAACTGTTATACTGCCGCAAAGCCCTTTTCCAGATCAGCGATAATATCATCAATGTGCTCTGTGCCGATAGAGAGGCGGATAGTTGCCTGTGTGATGCCCTGATCTGCAAGCTCCTCATCAGTCAGCTGGGAATGGGTAGTGGTGGCCGGGTGGATAACCAGCGACTTAACATCTGCAACATTTGCCAGCAGCGAGAATATCTCAAGGTTGTCGATAAACCTGTGTGCCTCTGCCTGACCGCCCTTGATCTCAAAGGTGAAGATAGACGCACCGCCGTTGGGGAAATATTTCTCATAGAGTGCGTGGTCCGGGTGATCCGGGAGCGAGGGGTGATTTACCTTGGCTACCTTCGGGTGCTTCGAGAGATACTCAACTACCTTCTTGGTGTTCTCCGCATGGCGCTCCAGACGGAGAGAAAGTGTCTCGGTTCCCTGGAGCAGCAGGAATGCCGCAAAGGGTGAGATAGTTGCGCCGGTGTCACGCAGGAGGATAGCTCTGATGTAGGTCACGAATGCAGCAGGGCCGACAGCGTCCGCAAATGAGATACCGTGATAGCTGGGGTTAGGAGCTGCGATAGGTGCATATCTGCCGCTGGCCTTCCAGTCGAACTTGCCGCTGTCCACGATAACTCCGCCAAGAGTAGTGCCGTGTCCGCCTATGAACTTGGTGGCTGAGTGAACAACTATGTCTGCACCGTGCTCAATGGGCCTTATAAGATAAGGTGTGCCGAAGGTGTTGTCGATGACCAGCGGCAGGCCGTGCTTGTGAGCAATAGCAGCCACAGCGTCAATGTCCGGGATATCGGAATTGGGGTTGCCAAGAGTTTCCAGATAGATTGCCTTGGTGTTTTCCTGTATCGCACCCTCAAGCTCTGCAAGATCGTGAGCGTCCACAAAGGTGGTGGAGATACCGTACTGCGGAAGAGTGTGTGCCAGCAGATTGTAGCTGCCGCCGTAGATAGTCTTCTGAGCCACGATGTGCTCCCCTGCCTGAGCGAGAGCCTGTATCGTGTAGGTTATAGCCGCAGCGCCGGAAGCAACTGCCAGTGCTGCAACACCGCCCTCAAGAGCAGCTATTCTTTCCTCAAAAACTCCCTGAGTGGAGTTTGTCAGTCTGCCGTAGATGTTGCCGGCATCAGCAAGGCCGAAGCGGGCAGCAGCATGAGCTGAATTCTTGAATACATAAGAAGTGGTCGCATAGATCGGCACTGCACGGGCGTCAGTAGCCGGGTCCGGATTTTCCTGTCCAACGTGGAGCTGAAGTGTTTCAAATTTATAGTTTGCCATAATAATTTCCTCTTTTCTTAAAATGTGTTTTACAGGGCCTGTGTAAGATCTTTAATCAGGTTTTTGGGGGCGGCCCTTTGGCTGTTGTGGTTTTGAAATAAAGTCCGGTATCAACAGCGACGCATTCGTCCGAATCGGAAATTTTGTCTTAACAGGCTTAGAAATTTGTTCTGCATACTCATCCTCCTAACCTATCTGTTTAGTAGGTTATCTGCATTATAGCATATAATTCCTACTTTGTCAATAGGTTTACAGGGATTTTTTCAAAAAAATTTTTCACAGCTGCTCAGACAGTGTTCCTTGTCCCCCGCAAAGGCATAAAAAAGTCCCCATAATAGGGGACACAGACCAGATGAGGACATCAGCAAAGACCAAGGGCGAAAAACACAAAAACAACCGTCAGCTATCAACAGTCAACTACGCCAGGACAGCCTTGCAGCCTTTCATGATATCGTCAAAGGCAATGTCGAAGCGGCGGGAATACCATGGGTCGGAAACATCACGGTCCTTCCCGGCAAAGCTCATGAGCAGAGAAAGCTTGCCCTGCGGGTCACCCCCAAGGAGCTCCTTTGCCCACCTTATGTTGCTGCGGTCCATGCAGATGAGCATATCATAGTCTTCATAATCCCTGCGGGTGAGCCGAACGGCCCGGTGCCCCTCAAAGGGCACACCATGCCTTTTCAGTTCCTCCTTTGCCGGCGGGTAGATGCCGTTGCCGATCTCTTCGGTGCTCACAGCGCAGGAATCGATCTCAAACTCTGCTTCTCTCCCCTGCTGCCTTACCAGTTCCTTCATTATAAACTCAGCCATTGGCGAGCGGCAGATATTCCCGTGGCAGATGAATAGGATCTTTACCATTCTGTTTTCTCCCTTCAAAGTCACGCAAATCGCGTATTTACGCGGCATACGGCACTTTTTCAATAATGCTAATATTTTTATAATTTCTCAAATCTTTTCATATTTTCTCGAGTTTTTGCCTTTTCCAATGGTAAAATAGTGGTAAAACCGAGTGCCATTTGCTGCGTTTTTACGTTATTTCAGG